>NZ_BBSK01000186.1:0-512 GCF_001319805.1 Burkholderia sp. E168m22 | reverse complement strand
TGTCAGTATAAAATTCCTGATTCATAACCAAGATGATGGTGATCTGTTAAGTGATATGCAGCTAAACATCATAAACCTACTGCTAAGAATGCAGTTCCTATAATAACGTGTAATCCGTGGAAACCTGTTCCAAAGTAGAAACATGATCCGTAATCACTATCAGATATAGTGAATGAAGATACTGAATATTCTACACCTTGGAAGATTGTGAAAATAACTGCTAATAGAATTGTAACAACTGTTCCATATAATGCTCCTTTTCTATTACCTTGTATTAATGAATGATGAGCATAAGTAATTGTAACACCTGATGATAATAAAATTACTGTATTTAATAATGGTAATTCAAAAGGATTTACAGCTTGTATACCTAAAGGTGGTCATTGTGCTCCTAATTCAACACTAGGTGATATTGCACTGTGGAAGAATGCTCAGAATATTGCTAAGAAAAAGAATACTTCTGAGATAATAAATAAACCTACTCCTAAATTTAATCCTTTTTGAACTGCATT
>NZ_BBSK01000185.1:0-516 GCF_001319805.1 Burkholderia sp. E168m22 | reverse complement strand
AAACGGTGCACGTCTCGCAGTCGAGGAGATCAACGCGAAGGGCCTCACGATCGGCGGCCAGAAGATCACGCTGCAACTCGACCCGCAGGATGACGCCGCCGACCCGCGGCAGGCGACGCAGGTTGCGCAGAAGCTCGTCGACGACAAGGTCGTCGCGGTGGTCGGCCACCTGAACTCGGGCACGTCGATCCCGGCCTCGAAGATCTACAGCGATGCGGGCATCGTGCAGATCTCGCCGTCGGCGACCAACCCGGCGTACACGCAGCAAGGCTTCAAGACCACGTATCGCGTGGTGGCGACCGATGCGCAGCAGGGCCCGGCACTGGCGAACTACGCGCACTCGAAGGGCATCAAGAGCGTGGCGGTGGTCGACGATTCGACCGCGTACGGCCAGGGTCTCGCGAACGAGTTCGAGAAGAAGGCGAAGGCGCTCGGCCTGAAGGTGATGTCGCATGACGCGACGAACGACAAGGCGGTCGACTTCCGCGCGATTCTGACCAAGATCAAGGGCGAAAA
>NZ_BBSK01000183.1:0-622 GCF_001319805.1 Burkholderia sp. E168m22 | reverse complement strand
GCGAAGTTCTCGGCGTGGCGCGCTCTGCCGTGGCGGTGAAGCGAGCTCGCTCGTCCGACTGGCGCGATGGTCGCCGTGCCCGCGTGACCAACGATGCCGGGCTGGTCGAGGAGATTCAGGCCCATGTGGCGCACCTTCCCACCTACGGCTACCGCCGTGTCTGGGCGCTGCTGCGCCGCAGTCGGGAGCAGAGCGGTGCGCCGTGCATCAACGTCAAGCGCGTGTATCGGGTCATGCGGGAGCATCAGTTGCTGCTGCGCCGCCCTGGCATGCGGCGAGATAAGCGGCGACATGACGGTCGCGTTGCGGTGGACCGCAGCAACACCCGCTGGTGCTCCGATGGCTTCGAGTTTCGGTGCGACGATGGTACGCCGCTGCGCGTGACGTTTGCGCTGGACTGCTGCGACCGCGAGGCGATTAGCTGGGCAGCAACGACCGGCGGGCATAGCGGTGATGTGGTGCGCGACGTGATGCTGGCCGCCGTCGAACAGCGCTTCGGCACCACGCAGGCCGCGCAGCCCATTGAATGGCTGACGGACAACGGCTCGGCCTACATCGACCACCGCACGCGCAGCTTCGCTCGCGAACTGGGTCTTGAGCCGCTGACCACACCGGTCCGTTC
>NZ_BBSK01000182.1:0-668 GCF_001319805.1 Burkholderia sp. E168m22 | reverse complement strand
ACGGCCGTGCCGGGGATGACGATCAACAAGGTGTGCGGCTCGGGCCTGAAGGCCGTGATGCTGGCGGCGAACGCGATCATCGCGGGCGACGCGGAGATCGTGGTCGCAGGCGGCCAGGAGAACATGAGCGCGTCGCCGCACGTGCTGCCGGGCTCGCGCGACGGGTTCCGGATGGGCGACGCGAAGCTGGTCGACACGATGATCGTCGACGGCCTGTGGGACGTGTACAACCAGTACCACATGGGCATCACGGCGGAGAACGTCGCGAAGGAATACGGGATCACGCGCGAAGAGCAGGACGCGTTCGCGGCGCTGTCGCAGAACAAGGCGGAAGCCGCGCAGAAGGCCGGCCGTTTCAATGACGAGATCGTGCCGGTGTCGATCCCGCAACGCAAGGGCGAGCCGCTGCAGTTCGCGACCGACGAGTTCGTGCGTCACGGCGTGACGGCGGAATCGCTCGCCGGGCTGAAGCCGGCGTTCTCGAAGGACGGCTCGGTGACGGCGGCGAACGCGTCCGGGTTGAACGACGGCGCGGCGGCGGTGCTGGTGATGTCGGCGCAGAAGGCGGCGGCGCTGGGCCTGACGCCGCTGGCGCGGATCAAGGCGTACGCGAACGCGGGCGTGGACCCGAGCGTGATGGGCATGGGCCCGGTGCCGGCGTCGCGCCG
>NZ_BBSK01000181.1:0-698 GCF_001319805.1 Burkholderia sp. E168m22 | reverse complement strand
GGCCACGGGCGCTTGACGACCAGAATGCCGCCTTGCCCGTTCGGCACGTCCTGACCCGTCTCGTCGACCACCGCGGCCGTGATGCCCGGCAGCGGCAGCGTGCACGAGCCCGGCACGGTCGGCGTCGCGCCCGGCAGCGGCGTGATCATGTGGCCGCCGGTTTCGGTCTGCCACCACGTGTCGACGATCGGGCAGCGCTCGTGGCCGACGTGCTTGTGGTACCACATCCACGCTTCCGGGTTGATCGGCTCGCCGACCGTGCCGATGATGCGCAGGCTCGACAGGTCATAGCTTTTCGGATGGACCTTGTCGTCGGCTTCGGCGGCCTTGATCAGCGAACGGATCGCGGTCGGCGCGGTATAGAACACGGTGACCTTGTGATCGCCGATCATCTTCCAGAAGCGGCCGGCGTCCGGATACGTCGGCACGCCTTCGAACACGACCTGCGTGCCGCCGCACGCGAGCGGGCCGTAGGTGATGTACGTGTGGCCCGTGACCCAGCCGATGTCGGCCGTGCACCAGAACACGTCGTCGGGTTTCCAGTCGAAGGTCCACTTCATCGTCTGCGCGGCCCACAGCAGGTAGCCGCCCGTGCTGTGCTGCACGCCCTTCGGCTTGCCGGTCGAGCCCGACGTATACAGGATGAACAGCGGATGCTCGGCGCCGACCCAGGTCGGCTCGCAGCGGTCGGATTCGCC
>NZ_BBSK01000180.1:0-722 GCF_001319805.1 Burkholderia sp. E168m22 | reverse complement strand
CCCTTCTGGTCATGCGTGACGCCGATCTGCGGCACCAGGAACGCGTTCTCGTTCACGCCTTCCTCGATCCGTGCGCGCACGAACATCCCCGGCAGCAGCACGCGGCCCGGGTTCGGGAACACCGCGCGGATCGTCACCGAGCCGGTGGTCTGGTCGACCGTCACGTCCGAGAACTGCAGCTTGCCCGGCTCCGAGTAGGTCTTGCCGTCTTCCAGGATCAGCGACACCTTCGCCGCGCCCGGGCCGCTCGTCTTCAGACGGCCGCTCTGCACGTCCTGACGCAGCTTCAGCCCTTCGAGGCTCGACTGCGTGAGGTCGACGTACACCGGATCGAGCTGCTGCACGGTCGACATCAGCGTCGCCTGGCTCGCCTGCACGTATGCGCCCGGCGTCACTTGCGAGATGCCGACGCGGCCGCTGATCGGCGACACGACGTCCGTATAGCCGAGGTTGATCTGCGCGGTATCGACCGCCGCCTTGCCGGCCGCGACGTCCGCCGCGGCCTGGCCTTGCGTGGCGACCGCGTTGTCGTAGTCCTGCTTGCTGACCGCGTTCGCGGCCACCAGCACCTTGTAGCGCGCGACCAGCGCGTTCTGCGTGACGAGGTTCGCCTGCGCCTTCGCGAGCGTCGCCTTCGCGCTGTTCAGCGCCGCGATGTACGGCGCCGGATCGATCTTGTAGAGGCGCTGACCGGCCTTGACGTCGGTGCCTTCGGTGAATTC
>NZ_BBSK01000179.1:0-834 GCF_001319805.1 Burkholderia sp. E168m22 | reverse complement strand
GCCGAGCGTCTCTCGCACATGTTGCGCGATAGTGCACCGGCCGCGCTGCTCACTCAACGGGCGCTGCTCGATGCGCTGCCCCAGCACACCGTGCCCGTGCTCCTGCTCGACGATCCCGATGCCGCAGCCATGCTGCGCGCCTACCCGGCTCACAATCCCGATCCCCTGACCCTCGGCCTGTCCTCGCACAATCTCGCCTACGTCATCTACACCTCCGGCTCCACCGGCACGCCTAAGGGTGTCATGGTCGAGCATCGTTCGGTGGTCAACTTCTGGCTCGAACTGAGCCGTACCACGCACAGTGCGCTCCCGCAACGTGCTCGGATCGCCCTTAACGCCGCCTTCTCGTTCGACATGTCGATCAAAGGGCTATCACAACTCCTGTCCGGTCACTGCCTCGTACTGGTTCCCCAGCTCATTCGGGCGAGCGGTGCAGAGATGGTTCATTTCCTTGCCCACCACCGAATCGACGCCTTTGATAGCACCCCGTCGCAACTGGAAATGCTGCTGACAGACGGCTTGCTCGAACATCCCGACTACGTACCTCGAAGCGTGCTGCTGGGTGGCGAGCCGGTAAGTCCGTCACTTTGGAACAGACTTCGCGGCTGCAATTCGGTCCGGTTCTACAATATGTACGGCCCCACTGAATGCACTGTGGATGCCACCATAGGATTATTGCAGGAACTCGGCGAGCGCCCCAGCATTGGCCGGCCGATCGCCAACACGCAGGTCTACCTCCTGGATAGGCAAGGCCAGCCGGTACCGATCGGGGTGACCGGTGAAATCCATATCGGCGGCATCGGCCTCGCCCGCGGCTACCTCGGTCAACCCGAC
>NZ_BBSK01000178.1:0-953 GCF_001319805.1 Burkholderia sp. E168m22 | reverse complement strand
ATCATTACATAAATCGAAAGCCGGCTCAATCCGTATGCATACGGAGCGGCAGGTTCGACGTGCGCGCGAATCAGGGAGAAAGGCACGCGTTGCGAGGCGATGACGATCGATGAGCGGCACATGCCGGCAAAGCGGTCACGCAAGCCCGGACAGCATTTCGTAAGCAGGCGCGCGACGACAGGCCGTTCAGCGCAACGGCGGCAACGGAAAACGCGGCGCGGCGTCGTCATCCGGCGCGGGCTCGGTGCGATCGAGCGCGTACAGCCACGCGAGCAGATCGGCGACCGCCTGATAGAGCTGCGGCGGAATCCGGTCGTCGAGATCGACCTGCATCAGCAGCGACACCATCTCCGGCGCCGTGTGCACGTACAGCCCGGCATCGTGCGCGCGCGCGACGATCATCTCGGCGAGCACGCCGTAGCCCTTCGCGACCACGCGCGGCGCCGCATCGCCGCCTTTCGGGTCGTAGACGAGCGCGGCCGCGCGCTTGCGGGACGTCATGCTCATGGCAGCGCCTCGTCATCGTCGCCCGGCACCCGCGCCTCGGGGCCGCCCGCCGCGCCGCGCGCATACGCGGCCGCGGCGGCCTGGGCGGCGAACAGGTCGAAGCCGTCCGGCCCGTCGTCGACCGCGCGGATCGACAGCCCGCCCACCTTGAGTCCCGAGCCTTCGAGCCGCTGCCGCAGCGCGGCTTCGTGGCGCGTCAGACGGTCGGCGCCCGTCTGGTTCGCGCGTAGCCGCGCGACGAGCTGCGCGCCGTTCAGCACCAGCTCGGCATCGACCGTGCCGAGCGACGGCAGCGTCAGCGTCAGGCGCGTGCGCCACGCGATGCCGTCGCCCGCGTCGTCGCCACCGCCGCCGCGCGGCGCACGGTGGCCCGGCTCGTCGGGTTCGATCGTCCAGTCGAGCCGCGCGCCGGGCCATGCCTCGCCGGTCCAGCGAAACTGGTCCGT
>NZ_BBSK01000177.1:0-1025 GCF_001319805.1 Burkholderia sp. E168m22 | reverse complement strand
CGAAGTTCAAGCTCGACGCGAACGCCGATCCGCAGGCGTACGGGATCGGCATCAAGGAACTGTGGGAAATCGACCCGGCCAAGCACAAGCCGGGCCTCGTGATCCACACGGCCGGCTGGCCGCTGAAGTCCGACACGTACGGCGGCTCGTTCCTGTATCACATGGACAACAACCAGGTGGTGGTCGGCTTCGTGGTGGGCCTGGGCTATACGAACCCGTACCTGTCACCGTTCGAGGAATTCCAGCGCTACAAGACGCATCCGTCGATCCGCGCGTTCCTCGAAGGCGGCAAGCGCGTGTCGTACGGCGCGCGCGCGATCACGGCCGGCGGCCTGCTGTCGCTGCCGAAGACGGTGTTCCCGGGCGGCGCGCTGATCGGCGACGACGCGGGCTTCCTGAACGCGTCGCGGATCAAGGGCAGCCACGCGGCGATCAAGACCGGCATGCTGGCCGCCGATGCCGCATTCGACGCGGTGCAGGCCGGCCGCCAGTCGGACGAGCTCAATGCGTACCCGGACGCGTTCAAGCAATCGTGGCTGTACACGGAGCTGTACCGCGCGCGCAACTTCAAGCAGTGGATGGCCAAGGGCCTGTACCTGGGCACGCTGATGGTGGGGCTCGAGCAGAAGGTGATGGGCGGCAACGTGCCGTGGACGCTGCATCACCAGCACGCGGACCACGAGATGCTGAAGCCGGCGTCGCAGTGCGAGCCGATCGCGTATCCGAAGCCGGACGGCAAGCTGACGTTCGACCGGCTGTCGTCGGTATTCATCTCGAACACGAACCACGAGGAGAACCAGCCGGCGCACCTGACGCTGAAGGACGCGAGCGTGCCGGTGAACGTGAACCTGCGCACGTACGCGGGGCCGGAGGCGCGCTTCTGCCCGGCGGCGGTGTACGAGTTCGTGAAGAACGACGACGGCGGCGAGCGCCTCGTGATCAACGCGCAGAACTGCGTGCACTGCAAGACCTGCGACATCAAGGACCCGACGCAGAACATCGTGTGGGTCACGCCCGAAGGCGGC
>NZ_BBSK01000176.1:0-1027 GCF_001319805.1 Burkholderia sp. E168m22 | reverse complement strand
TCCTGCGCGCCACGCTCGACCGTATCGTGGCTCGCCATGAGATATTGCGCACCACCTTCGGGCGTAGCGAGGACGGGCGCCCCTTGCAGGTCATTGCCGCTGCAGACCAGGGTTTCCTCCTGGCGGAGCACGACCTGCGCGGCCTCGACAACGCCGAGCAACAGGCGCAGTTGGCTGCACTGACCCACGCAGAAGCCCGCGCCCCCTTTGATCTCGCCGTCGGCCCGCTCATCCGCGGTCGTCTGCTGCAGCTTGCCGACGACCAGCACGTGCTGCTGCTCACCCAGCATCACATCGTTGCGGATGGCTGGTCCTTCAGTGTCCTGATCCAGGAAGTGAACGCACTGTATGCCGCACTCAGCCAAGGATTGCCCGATCCGTTGCCGGATCTGCCAATCCAATACGCCGACTACGCAGCATGGCAACATCAATGGCTCGATGGCCCGGCTCTCGAGCCGCAACTCGAGTTCTGGCGCAGCCATCTGCACGGCGCACCCGCCCTGCTCGAGCTGCCCACCGACCGGCCCCGCCCACCGGCGCAAAGCTATCGCGGCGGCAGCGTGGCCCTGACGCTTTCCGCTCCCCTCACCAGTGGCCTGCGCGCGCTTGCCCAACGGCATGGCGCAACGTTGTTCATGACGCTGCTGACCGGATGGGCTGTGCTGCTCTCACGCCTGAGTGGACAGCACGACGTGGTCGTCGGCACCCCCGTGGCCAACCGCCGGCACGCCGAACTCGAGTCGCTCATCGGCTTCTTCGTCAACACGATGGCACTGCGCGTCAACGTGGCGGACGACCCCGGCGTGGACGAACTGATGGCCCGTGTGCGCGCCTTCATGCTCGACGCCTATGCTCATCAGGACGTGCCCTTCGAGCAGGTCGTCGAAGCCGTACAGCCCGCGCGCAGCCTGGGCCACAATCCGCTGTTCCAGGCCATGCTGGCGTTGAACAACACCTCCGCCCGCTCCTTGAGCCTGCCTGGTCTGGAATTGGCCGCGTATGACATCCCGCGCACGACCACTCAGTG
>NZ_BBSK01000175.1:0-1070 GCF_001319805.1 Burkholderia sp. E168m22 | reverse complement strand
TGTGCGATTCGCAGACATCGTTTCACTTTTTTGAAGGCCGTTTCTTTGGCGCGTCGGAACCCGTGGCGCCCGTAGGGAACACGGGTTCCGACGCGCGCCGATGATGTTCGCCGAGGATTTTGTCGACCCGCCATTCGCGGTGTCGAATTCGCTCTTTCCGCTCGTCGTACGCACCTTCCACCGCTTCCGCGAGAGGTGTGATTTCACCCAGCTCCGCAATGCGGTCAACCGGAGTCTTTCCACCGAGTGAGCCGTGTGGCCGACGCCAGTTGTAGTCGAACTGCCACTCTTCGATTCGCAAGTCGATTGCCCGCTCTGTCGGGGCATGGTGGAACCAGAATTCGTTCAGGTCAGTAAGCTGCGAACGTTCAACTTTGCCATTGAGGTGCGGCGAGCGTGGTGGAATTGGCCGGAATTTAATGCACTCGTTCATCAGGCGCCGCTGCACGGATTCAGCGAAGAACTCACCGCCGCGATCGGTCTGGATACGTTGAATCGGAAACGGCATCTCCTCGATGACGCGATCAAGGAAAAACAGCGTATTTCGGGCATTTCTACGGGGGTAGACGGCCAGCACACGAAAGCGTGAACAGTCGTCGATGGCCGTGTACTGGTAGACGCCTCGTGCAATCTTCATCGTGTCCATCTGGACGCGGTCTCCGGGAACTGGACGGCTGTAGCGCCTCGGTTGTGCCGGCCTCCTGGGGCGAACCAACGGCTTCACCAACGCTTCGCACAGGACCTTGTGAATGGTCGCAAGGGACAGTTCTCTTTGTTCGTTCAGACGCAATTCGTTCTGAATCCGCCGTGCCCCCTTGCGCTCGGCCCGCAGGCGAAGAATCGTTGCCCGATCAGCGTCAGAGACCTTTCGATTCGGGCTGGTCAGAGGGCGACGGCTTTGAGAGCGAAGACCTTCTTCTCCCGCCTCCTGGTAGCGGCGCAGCCACTTGCGAAGCGTCGGCCTGGAGATGCCACAACGCGTGCACACGAGACCGGCGTTGCCGGTCTCGTGATACATGCGCACCCAACGTAATCGCATCGAGATTTCGCGCTCCATCGTCCCATATTAG
>NZ_BBSK01000174.1:0-1146 GCF_001319805.1 Burkholderia sp. E168m22 | reverse complement strand
GGGTAAATTTGAGCGGACCAAGCCGCACGTGAACGTTGGTACGATTGGTCACGTTGACCACGGCAAGACGACGCTGACGGCAGCGATCACGACGGTGCTGACGAAGAAGTTCGGCGGCGAAGCGAAGGCATACGACCAGATCGACGCGGCACCGGAAGAAAAGGCGCGCGGCATCACGATCAACACGGCACACGTCGAGTACGAAACGGCTAACCGCCACTACGCACACGTCGACTGCCCGGGCCACGCTGACTATGTGAAGAACATGATCACGGGCGCAGCGCAGATGGACGGCGCGATCCTGGTTTGCTCGGCAGCAGACGGCCCGATGCCGCAAACGCGTGAGCACATCCTGCTGGCGCGTCAGGTTGGCGTTCCGTACATCATCGTGTTCCTGAACAAGTGCGACATGGTGGACGACGCGGAACTGCTCGAGCTGGTCGAGATGGAAGTTCGCGAACTCCTGTCGAAGTACGACTTCCCGGGCGACGACACGCCGATCGTGAAGGGTTCGGCAAAGCTGGCGCTGGAAGGCGACACGGGCGAGCTGGGCGAAGTGGCGATCATGAGCCTGGCCGACGCGCTGGACACGTACATCCCGACGCCGGAGCGTGCAGTTGACGGCGCGTTCCTGATGCCGGTGGAAGACGTGTTCTCGATCTCGGGCCGCGGTACGGTGGTGACGGGTCGTGTCGAGCGCGGCATCGTGAAGGTCGGCGAGGAAATCGAAATCGTCGGTATCAAGCCGACGGTGAAGACGACCTGCACGGGCGTTGAAATGTTCCGCAAGCTGCTGGACCAAGGTCAGGCAGGCGATAACGTGGGTATCCTGCTGCGCGGCACGAAGCGTGAAGACGTGGAGCGTGGCCAGGTTCTGGCGAAGCCGGGTTCGATCACGCCGCACACGCACTTCACGGCTGAAGTGTACGTGCTGAGCAAGGACGAAGGCGGCCGTCACACGCCGTTCTTCAACAACTACCGTCCGCAGTTCTACTTCCGTACGACGGACGTGACGGGCTCGATCGAGCTGCCGAAGGACAAGGAAATGGTGATGCCGGGCGACAACGTGTCGATCACGGTGAAGCTGATCGCTCCGATCGCGATGGAAGAAGGTCTGCGCTTCGCAATCCGCGAAGGCGGCCGTAC
>NZ_BBSK01000173.1:0-1188 GCF_001319805.1 Burkholderia sp. E168m22 | reverse complement strand
GACTGAGTAACCGTCTTCCGAGTCAAGCCCGATGAAGTGAATCGTCCCAAGGCGTGTTGGTTTTGACCATGGCATTGAGCATGGTTAGGAGCTTGCGCATGCAGGCAACAAGCGCGACCTTGGACAGTTTGCCGGCGGCCTTCAGGCGTTGATAGAAGGCTCTGATGGCGGGGTTGTAGCGTGTGGCAGTCAATGTAGCCATGTACAGCACGCGACGGATCGCGAAGCGGCCACCTTGAACCCGTCGTCGCCCATTACGTAAGCCGGAATCGCAAGCAATGGGAGCGACGCCAACGAGGGCTGCAATCTGACGGCGATTGAGCCGGCCCAATTCGGGCAGTTCTGCGATCAGGCAGGCGCTGGATACCGGGCCAATTCCATGTGTGGACTGCAACAGGCGGTCGAGTTCACCGAAGTGCTGGCGTACATGAGCGACCATCTGAGCGTCGATGTCATCGAGTTGTGCCTGGATGGCGGCAATGATAGCCAGCAGACTTGGATGCAGACCAACCGGCGTGATCTGGAGCCGCTGTCGCTCCGAAAGGAGCATGGTGAGTAGTTGGCGCCGTCGGGTCACCAGTGCAGCCAGCCACTGCTGCCGCTCGTCGGGAACGGGACGTAGCAAGCGGGACAGATCGTCCCGACGCAGTAGCACGGAAGCCAGTTCGGCAAGCATATGTGCGTCGATGGCGTCGGTTTTGGCCAGACGTCCCATCGAGCGGGCAAAATCGCGTGCTTGCCGAGGGTTGACGACAGCGACCGGCAAACCCGCACCTTGCAAGGCGCACGCCAGCTCGGTCTCGTAGCCACCGGTCGCCTCCATCACGACCAACTGCACGTTCAGCGGCTGAAGGGCAACAGCCAGGGCCGAGTGGCCCTCGGCATCGTTGTTGAATCGACGGATGTCCAGATTGGCACCCAGTACGGAAACATCGACGTGAGCTTTTGCGACGTCAATGCCGACCGTTACGGCAGAAGGAGCAGACATGATCTTCGGATCCCATGCTTGTACATGCGCACTCGATGTAAATGGCGCGCGTAACCGTTCGGGCTTCAGGAAGACCAGCACGGCAACCGTGCGTTTTGTACTCAGTCACGGGCTCCAACACCCAAGCGCGGGGCAAACTGCACGGTCTCGTCTGGCTACCACCAGACTTTACCGTACTGGTCAGTACTGAACATACAAGC
>NZ_BBSK01000172.1:0-1271 GCF_001319805.1 Burkholderia sp. E168m22 | reverse complement strand
TCACCGAACCGAGTGCGCCGGTCAGCGCGCCGGCCGGATTACCGCCCGGCAGTGCGTTCTGCAAACCGTTGACGAGGTTCGTGATCGGCGTGATCGGGCTGCCGCCGCCTGCACCCGACAGCGTGCCGACGACCTGGTTCACGACGCCCTGCACCGGCGCCAGCGGGTTCGCGCCGCTGAGCGCGCCCGTCACCGAGTTCAGTGCGTTCGTCAGCGCACCCGCAGGATCGCCGTTGCCCAGCGTGCCGGCGAGTTGCGTCACGACGCCTTGCACCGGCGCGAGCGGGCTGCCTGCACCGCCGACGTTGCCCAGCGCGCCGGTGATCGTGTTGACCGCGTTGCTCAGTGCGCCGGTCGGGTTGCCGCTGCCGAGCGTGCCCGTGACCTGGTTCACGACGTTCTGGATCGGGGTGATCGGGTTCGCGCCGCCGCCGAGGTTGCCCAGGGCGCCGGTTACGGTGCCGAGGGCGCCGGTCAGTGCGCCAGCGGGGTTGCCACCGCCGATGCCGCCCAATGCGCCCGTCACCGTGCCGAGGGCGCCGGTCAAGGCGCCAGCCGGATTGCCGCCGCCAACGCCACCCAGTGCACCCGTCACCGTGCCGAGTGCGCCAGTCAATGCGCCGGCCGGGTTGTCACCGCCAACGCCACCCAGTGCGCTGGTCACCGTGCCGAGTGCGCCGGTCAATGCGCCGGTCGGGTTACCGCCACCAACACCGCCCAATGCGCCCGTCACCGTGCCGAGTGCGCCGGTCAATGCGCCGGTCGGGTTACCGCCGCCAACACCACCCAATGCGCCCGTCACCGTGCCGAGCGCGCCGGTCAAGGCGCCGGCCGGATTACCGCCGCCAAGCGCGCCCGTAACGCCATTCACTACGCCTTGCACCGGCGCCAGCGGGTTCGAGCCGCTGCCGAGGTTACCCAGCGCCCCCGTGACCGTACCAACGACGCCGGTGAGTGCACCGGCCGGATCGCCACCGCCGATCGTCCCCGTGAGCCCGTTCACGACACCCTGAACCGCTGCCAGCGGGTTCGAGCCACCGCCCAGATTGCCGAGCGCGCCGGTAACCGTACCTACGGCACCGCTCAGCGCACCTGCCGGATTGCCGCCACCGAGCGCACCTGTTACCTGACTCACGACACCTTGTACGGGCGCCAGCGGGTTCGAGCCACCGCCGATGCCGCCCAGTGCGCCGGTAACCGTACCCACGGCACCGCTCAGCGCACCTGCCGGATTACCGCCACCGAGCGCACCCGTTACCTGATTTACGACG
>NZ_BBSK01000171.1:0-1346 GCF_001319805.1 Burkholderia sp. E168m22 | reverse complement strand
GGGGGTGTCAGAATTTCCGTGTTCAAGGCGAGTGGAACAATTACACGGAAGGTCGAACGAACCGATCTGCATAAAGGATAGCGAATTGGTTCATGGCCGTCTTCCAGTCATGCGCGGCACTTCCCCAATTTGCGGTGATGTTGCGCAAGGCCAGCCAGATGAGCTTGGTGGCGGCCTCGTCGCTCGGGAAGTGACCACGGGTCTTGATGATCTTGCGCAACTGCGAGTTGATATTTTCAATCGCGTTCGTCGTGTAGATGATCTTGCGCACACCCGGCGGAAACGCAAAAAACGGGATCACGCGATCCCAGGCGTTGCGCCACGCGCTACTGACGGTCGGGAATTTCTGGCCCCACGGACCATCCGCAAACGCATCGAGTTCGGCCTGGGCCGCTTCCGCACTGGGGGCGGCGTAGATCGGTTTGATCGCGGCGGCCAGTCCTCTGCGGTCCTTCCAACTGGCGTAATCGAGGCTGTTGCGGATCAAATGGACGATGCAGGTTTGCAGCGTCGTGGCCGGAAACGCTGCTGCCAGCGCTTCGGGCATGCCCTTCAGTCCGTCAGTGACGGCGATCAGGATGTCGTGAACGCCGCGCGTCTTCAAGTCATTGAACACCTTCATCCAGAACTTGGCGCCCTCGGTATTCTCGATCCACAGGCCCAGGATCTCCCGCGTGCCGTCGGGCAGCACACCCAGCGCCAGGTACACCGCCTTGTTGCGCACGACGGCGTCTTCGCGAATCTTGACCCGCAGTGCGTCGAAAAACACGACCGGATACATTGGCTCGAGCGGCCGGGCCTGCCAGGCGGTTACTTCGGCCATGACCTCGTCGGTGACCGAGCTGATGAAGTCGGGCGAGACCTCAGTGCCGTACTGTTCCAGCAGGAAGCCTTGGATCTCGCGTACGGTCATGCCTCGGGCATACATGGCGACGATCTTGTCGTCGAAGCCCGTGAAGCGCCGTTCGTGCTTGGGAATCAGGATGGGTTCGAAGCTGCCGTCGCGGTCACGCGGCACCTCGATACGGATCGGACCGTCTTCGGTCAGAACCGTCTTGGCCCCTTTGCCGTTGCGCTGATTCGTGGCGTTGGCCGGCTTGGCAGCACCGGGAGGGTAGCCGAGATGATGGTTCATCTCGCCGCCCAGTGCCCGTTCGATCAGCGCCTTCTTGAGCGCCAGCGTCGCGGCATTGATGGCTTCAGCCGTCATCGGACCGTTGCCGAACTGCTCAAGCAGCTCGGCCGGAATCGCCGGCAGAGCCGCCGGCTGGGCTTTCGGTTTGCGAGGCATAAATTCTCCTTGGGAGCATGTTATGCCTTAAACACAAAATTCCTGACAGGCCCGG
>NZ_BBSK01000170.1:0-1347 GCF_001319805.1 Burkholderia sp. E168m22 | reverse complement strand
GGCGCCGATCCGGCCAACGCGTCCGACTGGCACGCGGCGCGCGATGCGGTGCGCCGCATGCTGAGCCAGCTCGGCACGCAAGGGATCGGCGAAGCGCTCGGCGGCGTGATCGAATCGCTGCCGTCGCTCGCGGCCGAGCTTGGCAAGCCGGCGCCCGTCGTGCATATCGACAGCCACGGCCAGCGCGTGCGCAGCGAGATCGTCGCGACGCTGAAGAACGTGTTCATGCACCTGCTGCGCAATGCGATCGACCACGGGATCGAGTCATCCGACGCGCGGCGCGCGGCCGGCAAGCCGGCATCCGGCACGATCGACATCGCGGTCGGCGTGGGCGGCGGCGAACTGTGGTTCGTGCTCGCCGACGACGGCCGCGGCCTCGCGCTCGACCGGATTCGCGGCATCGCGCGCGAGCGCGGCTGGATCGATGCCGCAAGCGAAGCGGCGTTGTCCGACGAGGACGTCGCCGAGCTGATCTTCCGGCCGGGCTTCTCGACCGCGCAGACGGTGACCGAAGTATCGGGGCGCGGCGTCGGCATGGACGCGGTGCGCAATTTCCTGAAGCGCGACGGCGGCGATATCGCGCTGCGCTTCACCGACGATCGCGTCGGTGCCCCGTATCGCGCGTTCGAGACGATCGTGTCGCTGCCCGCGCGCTTCGCGGCGGACGGCGCCGCGCCCGGCACGGGGCACGCGCAACGCACACGCGTCGCGGATATCGACGCAGCGGAGTGACGGCGTGATCGTGCAGGCGTGGATGACTCAGATGGCCGCCGCGCTGGCGGGCGGCGTGATCGTCGCGATGGCGGCGGCGATCGTGTTTCGTGCGATGCGCCAACGGCTCGTCGCGACGCTGGCGCGCGAGGCCGACGCGTTGCACGACGCGCTCGACGCAGCCGCCGCACGCGCAGATGACGCGGCGTCCGCGCATGCGGAAGCGGCCGACGCATGGGCGCAACGCGAGGCGCAGCTCGGGGAGGCGCTGACGCGCGAGACCTCGACCAACGGCGCGCAGCGCGACGCGTTGCAGGCGCTGTCGGCCGACCGCGCGGCGCTCGCGCAGCATGCGATGAAGATCGCCGACGAAGCCGCGCGCCTGCGCGGGCTGGCCGCCACGTTCGAGCGCTGGCACGAACAGATGATCTCGCTGACCACGCAGAACCAGGACATGCGCGCGAAGAACCAGGAACTGTCGGCGATCGTCGCGCACGTGTCGATCGTGTCGCTGAACGCGTCGATCGAGGCGGCGCGCGCGGGCGCGGCCGGGCGCGGTTTCTCGATCGTCGCGAGCGAGGTGCGCGGGCTGGCCGCGCGCTCGCAGCAATTGTCGAACAGCTATCGCGACAGCCT
>NZ_BBSK01000169.1:0-1353 GCF_001319805.1 Burkholderia sp. E168m22 | reverse complement strand
AGGTATCCGGAATTCCGTGTGTGAGGCGGGTTGAGATTCAGACTCCAATGTTGAATCGTTCCGGGTAAAGCAGTGCGAACTGCGTCATCGCGCTCTTCCAATCGTGCCGGGAGCCAGTCCACTTGGCCACGACGTTGCGCAGCGCCAGCCAGATCAGTTTGAGCGCGGCCTCGTCCGACGGGAAGTGGCCGCGCGCCTTGATGATCTTCCGAAGCTGCATGTGCAGCGACTCGATCGCGTTGGTCGTATATACAATTTTCCGGATGTCAGGCGCGAAGGCGTAGAACGGAATCACCTGATCCCAGGCTCGGCGCCAGAGCGCGGCGATCGGAGGGTATTTCGCACCCCACGGGCTCGTATCGAACGCGTCCAGCGCCACGGCGGCCGCTTCGGCCGACGGTGCCCGATAGACCTCCTTGAGCGCCGCTGCGACCGATTTCCTGTCTTTCCAGCTGGCGAAGTCCAGTGAGTTCCGGATCAGATGCACGATGCAGGTCTGGACCGTCGTTTCCGGGAACACCGTGTTGATCGCTTCCGGGAAGCCCTTCAGGCCGTCGACCACGGCGATCAGGATATCCTGCACGCCGCGCAGCTTAAGGTCGTTCACTACCCTCAGCCAGAACTTGGCCCCCTCGGTCTGCTCGATCCAAAGGCCCAACACGTCGCGTGTGCCGTCGCGGCGCACGCCCAGCGCCAGGTAGATCGCTTTGTTGCGCACGACGCCTTCGTCGCGGATCTTGACTCGCAAGGCGTCGAAGAACACGACCGGGTACATCGGCTCGAGCGGCCGCTGCTGCCATTCGCGCACTTCGTCGATCACGGAATCGGTCACCGTACTGATGAAGTCCGGCGACACCTCGATGCCGTACATCTCCAGCAGGAAACCCTGAATCTCCCGCACGCTCATGCCGCGTGCGTACATCGCGATGATCTTGTCGTCAAAGCCGGTGAAGCGTCGCTCGCCCTTGGCGATCAGCACCGGATCGAAGGTGCCTTCGCGGTCGCGCGGAATCTCGACGTCGAGCAGGTCGTCGTCGGTCGTGATGCGCTTGCGGCTGGTGCCGTTGCGGTGGTTCGTGCGGCCTGCCGGCTTGGCATCGCCCTTCTCGTAGCCGAGGTGGTGGGTCAGTTCGCCGCCCAGCGCGCGTTCGAAGATTGCCTTCTTGAGCGCCGCAAGCTGCTCGTTGATCGTCGCCCGGTTCAGCGTCCCGGGCACCAGTTGCTTGATCAGCTCGGGGTCCAGGTTCAAGCCCTTGCCCGGTTCTATCGTCACTTCTTCCTTGCGTTTGCGTGGCATAACGTGGCTCCTTGGCCATCAGTTTATGCCTCACACACAAACATTCGGATAGGCTC
>NZ_BBSK01000168.1:0-1357 GCF_001319805.1 Burkholderia sp. E168m22 | reverse complement strand
CTAGCAGGCTGTTGAAAAGAACCTCGTTTTGACAACCGAGGCAGTGTTTCAAAGGATTTCGTATGCGATTAGCGGCCGAGTTGCAGACGTATCGTGCCGGATGCCCCGCTGGCGAGCGGGCTGGCCGGCGCGTCGCCGCGCGGCGATCGCACTTGGGCGGCTCATCGCGCCGCTCCTTGCGGCACCGCTGCCAGTATTCGCGCCATTCGAGTCAGGTTGCTCGCCAGCATCGTCAGCTTGAAGTGCTGGTCGACTCGCTTGATGCCGCGATACGCAGTCTGTCGAATCCGGCCGACGGTCTTGCCCCAGCCGAAGTGCTCTTCGATGCGCTTGCGAACCACTTGGCTAATGCCATAGCCGACGTGCCGCGAGGTGCGGCCGTCGATCGCGCTGCCGCCTTGATGCGTGTCGTTGCGCGCGACGTGCGGCGTCACTTTGCGCGCTCGGCAATCCCGCACAAAGTCGCGCATGTCGTAACCCTTGTCGGCGCCGAGCGTCTTGGCGTGACGACCCGGTACGCAATCGAGCAGGTTCAACGCACTTGCGCGTTCGGCGAAACCGTCGGCATGGCTGACCACGGCCCCAACCACCAAGCCCGAGCGGTTCTCCATCAGGATGTGCCCCTGATAACAAAGGATGGCTCCGCTTTGCCTACCCTTACGGAACAGGCGCGCATCCGGATCGGTGCTCGATTCATGCGTGTCGTTGCTGCGCCGCTTGCCCTTCCAGTCGGTGTCGACATTGCGACCACCACCGGCTGGCGGGTCGTCCGAACCGTCCTTGGGCCGGAAGCTCTTGTGGCTGGCCCACGCCTGGATCAGCGTGCCATCGACCGAGAAGTGGTCTCTGGACAGCAGCCCTTGCTTGTCGGCCAAGCTCATGACTTCGGTAAAGAACGCTTCGACCACTTCGTGCTCGAGCAGACGATCACGGTTCTTGGAGAACACCGAGTGGTCCCAGACGGCGTCTTCGATGGCGAGGCCGACGAACCAGCGGAACAGCAGGTTGTAGCGCATTTGCTCCATCAGCATGCGCTCGCTGCGCACCGAGTACAGCACCTGCAGCAGCAACGCGCGCAGCAGCTTCTCGGGCGCGATCGACGCACGGCCGCTGTCCGCGTAGATCGTGCCAAACAGCCCATTGAGCCGCTTCAGCGCTTGATTGACCAGCAGCCGAAGCGGCCGCAACGGGTGATCGGCCGGCACGAAGTCTTCCAGCTTCACCGTCGTGAACAGCGGTTCTTGCATCTCGTCCATTCCGCGCATCGCTCTCGTCTGCCCAAGATCATGAACACGATATCTCTAACGCACCGCCCTCAGCGCCCGTTTACACCGTCCCGAATTTCAACAGCCTGCTA
>NZ_BBSK01000167.1:0-1357 GCF_001319805.1 Burkholderia sp. E168m22 | reverse complement strand
CCTAGCAGGCTGTTGAAAAGCGCCTCGCTTTGACGGCCGGGGCAGTGTTTAAAAGGGTTTCGTATGCGATTGGCCGCTGAGTTGCAGATGGATCGTGCCGGACGTCTCGCTGGCGAGCGGCCGGCCGGCGGGTTGCCGCCGCGCAACGGCCGCGTTCGGGCGGTTCATCGCGCCGCTCCTTGTGGCACCGCTGCCAGTATTCGAGCCATTCGAGTCAGGTTGCTCGCCAGCATCGTCAGTTTGAAGTGCTGGTCGACTCGCTTGATACCGCGATACGCGGTCTGTCGAATCCTGCCGACGGTCTTGCCCCAGCCGAAGTGCTCTTCGATGCGTTTGCGAATCACTTGGCTGATGCCATAACCGGCGTGCCGCGAGGTGCGGCCGTCGATCGCGCTGCCGCCTTGATGCGCGTCGTTGCGCGCGACGTGTGGCGTCACTTTGCGCGCCCGGCAATCCCGGACAAAGTCGCGCATGTCGTAACCCTTGTCGGCGCCGAGCGTCTTGGCGTGACGACCCGGCACGCGGTCGAGCAAGCGCAACGCACTTGCGCGTTCGCCGAAACCGTCAGCGTGGCTGACCACCGCGCCGACCACCAAGCCCGAGCGGTTCTCCATCAGGATGTGCCCCTGATAACAAAGGATGGCTCCGCTTTGCCGCCCCTTGCGGAACAGGCGTGCGTCCGGATCGGTGCTCGATTCATGCGTATCGTTGCTGCGCCGCTTGCCCTTCCAGTCGGTGTCGACATTGCGACCACCGCCGGCTGGTGGATCGTCCGAGCCGTCCTTGGGCCGAAAGCTCTTGTGGCTGGCCCAAGCCTGGATCAGCGTGCCATCGACCGAGAAGTGTTCTCTGGACAGCAGCCCTTGCTTGTCGGCCAAGCTCATGACTTCGGTAAAGAACGCTTCGACCACTTCGTGCTCGAGCAGACGATCACGGTTCTTGGAGAACACCGAGTGGTCCCAGACGGCGTCTTCGATCGCCAGTCCGACGAACCAACGGAACAGCAGGTTGTAGCGCATCTGTTCCATCAACATGCGCTCGCTGCGCACCGAGTACAGCACCTGCAGCAGCAATGCACGCAGCAGTTTCTCCGGCGCAATCGACGCACGGCCGCTATCCGCGTAGATCGTGCCAAACAGCCCATTGAGCCGCTTCAGCGCTTGATTGACCAGCAGCCGAAGCGGCCGCAACGGGTGATCGGCCGGCACGAAGTCCTCCAGCTTCACCGTCGTAAACAGCGGTTCTTGCATCTCGTCCATTCCGCGCATCGCTCTCGTCTGCCCAAGATCATGAACACGATATCTCTAACGCACCGCCCTCAGCGCCCGTTTACACCGTTCCGAATTTCAACAGCCTG
>NZ_BBSK01000166.1:0-1453 GCF_001319805.1 Burkholderia sp. E168m22 | reverse complement strand
TGCCCCTATGTCTTTCGTCAAGCGTTAGGGGCTGACTTGGGTTGGTAAATGGTGCCGTCGCGCAGCATGGCGAACAGGACGTCGCAGCGTCGCCGTGCCAGTGCGATCAGCGCTTGGTTGTGGCGCTTGCCTTGCTGGATCTTGCGGGAGTAATAGGCCCGTGAGACTGGGTCTCGTAAGGCCGCGAAGGCGGATAGGAACAAGGCGCGCTTGAGCACCTTGTTTCCCCGTCTGGATGGATGCTCGCCACGGATCGACGAGCCTGAGCGCCGGGTGACCGGGGCAAGGCCAGCGTAGGCCGCCAAGTGTGCAGCCGAAGCGAAGGCCTTATGGGCGACTTCGGTCAGGAGTCTGGCGGCGGTCCTGACGCCGACTCCCGGCATGCTGGTCAGGACCGGCCAAAGAGGGTGAGCAAGCACCAGTCGCTCAACTTCGGCGGCGACCTCGTCGCGTTGCTTACGCAAGGCCGCAAGCTGCTGGGCTAAACGGGGCATGACGATGGTGGCGGCTTGCGTGCCGGGCACGGTCACGGCTTGTTCACTCAGTGCCTGAACGATCTCGGCCGCCAAGCCTTTGCCCATGCGAGGAGCGAGCTTGGTCAGGCGATTGGCGAGCGTCTTCTCGGTGGTGCTGGCAAGTGCGGCGGGCGACGGATAGCGCTCAAGCAGATCGAGCACCGCCGGATGGTCGAGGCGCGGTCCGAGAACGCGCTCGAGCGCCGGATGGATTTGAGTAAGCAGGCCGCGAATGCGGTTGCTGGTCTGTGTGACCTGAGCGGCGAGGTCGTCATCGAAGCCGCACAGCATGGTGAGTTCGGCGAGCTGCTCGTCGGCCAGTCGAAGCGAGCGCAGCGTATGCGGCATCGAGCGAGCGGCTTCGGCGATGATGGCGGCGTCGCGGGCATCGGTCTTGGCTTCGCCGGCGTGCAAATCAGCGATGCGGCGCATGGCCAGTCCGGGCAGATAGGCGACGAGTACGCCTTCAGCGCGGGCGACGGCTACAGGAAGCGCACCGATGGTGGAAGGCTGATCGACGACGAACAGCAGTCGACCGTGAGTCTTGAGTTCGGCGATGAGGGCTCGCAGCTTGACCTCGTCGTTGGGTAGCGCCTTGTTGTACAGACGCTTGCCATTTCGATCGAGTGCAACGGCGTGATGCTGGCCTTTACCGACGTCGACGCCGACGAAAACATCCACGGCGTCATGCTGTTGAGTGTCTTGCATCGCAGTTTGTGCAAAGTGAACGGATTGGCCTGCAACAACGGTGGCAAGTCTCGGCATCCACGTTACGGACGGCGTCGGAATATTCCGGCCAAACCCCTATCAGCGATCACCAGCCACCCACCAGACCCGGCGACAACACCCCCCGGATCATGACTGCGACTGGGGGCGGGAATCATACCGGGCCTGGCTGGCCAAAGCCCCATTATTGGGACAGGAAGATAGTAACGGGG
>NZ_BBSK01000164.1:0-1640 GCF_001319805.1 Burkholderia sp. E168m22 | reverse complement strand
GTCTCTCCGCCCAGGCCGAGATTGTTCGCACCGCCAACCGTCAGCGTCGACCCCGCGCCGAGGTTCACCGCGTTGCCGAGCGTCGTGCCGGCCACGCTCGTGCCGAGCGTGCCGCCCGCGCCGCTCGTGTTCAGCGCGCCCGTGCCCAGTGCCGAACCATTGCCCGCGATCAACGTGCCGCCACCGGTCAGGCTCGTGCCGCCCGTGTACGTGTTGACTCCGGTCAGCGTTTCGGTACCCGTGCCGCCCAGCGTCAGGCTGCCGCCCGCACCCGCGATCGTGCCGTCGTAAGTACCGCTACCCGAACCGCCGAGCGTCAGGTTGTTGCCGCCCAGGTTCACCGTCGAACCGGCCACGCCCGACAGCGTGCCGGTCGTCTGCGGCGTGGTCGCGCCGCTCAGGTCGAAGGTTGCGCCCGCACCCGTCAGGCTCACCGGCGTCGTCCCCGACAGGCTGCCGCCCGCGCCGATCGCCAGCGTGCCGCTGTTGATCGTCGTCGCGCCCGTGTACGTATTGCTGCCCGTCAGCGTTTCCGTGCCGGTGCCCGACATCGTCACGCCGCCGGTGCCGGCGATGTTGCCCGCATAGGTACCGCTGGCCGACCCGCCGAGCGTCAGGTTGTTGTTGCCCAGGTTCACCGTCGAGCCGGCCACACCCGAGATCGCGCCGGTCGATTGCGGCGACGCGGCGCCGCTCAGGTCGAGCGTCGCGCCGGCCGCCGTCAGGCTGACCGGGCTGCTCGACGACAGGCTGCCGTTGCCGCCGATCGCGAGCGTGCCGCTGTTGATCGTCGTCGCGCCGGTGTAGGTGTTGGTACCCGTCAGCGTTTCGGTGCCGGTGCCCGACAGCGTCAACCCGCCCGTGCCGCCGATCACGCCCCCGTACGTGCCGCTGCCCGCGCCGCCGAGCGTCAGCGTATTGCCGCCCAGGTTGACGTTCGTGCCCGCGCCGCCGGACAGCGCGCCGGTCGTCTGCGCGGAAGTCGCCGCGCTCAGGTCGAGCGTCGCACCCGTGCCCGACAGGTCGATCGCGCTGCCCGACGACAGGCTGCCGCCCGCGCCGACCGCCAGCGTGCTGCCGCCGCCGATCGTCGTGCTGCCGGTGTAGGTGTTCGCGCCCGACAGCGTCGTCGTCGAAGGACCATTGACCGCGAGGTTGCCGCTGCCGCCGATCGCGCCGCCCAGACCCAGATTGTTCGCACCGCCAACCGTCAGCGTCGAACCCGCGCCGAGATTCACCGCGTTGCCGAGCGTCGTGCCGGGCGTGCTCGCGGCCAGCGTGCCGCCTGCGCCGCTCGTGTTCAGCGCACCCGTGCCGAGCGCCGAGCCGTTGCCCGCCACCAGCGTGCCGCCGCCGCTCAGGGTCGTGCCGCCCGTGTACGTGTTGTTGCCGGTCAGCGTTTCGGTGCCCGTGCCCGACAACGTGAGACTGCCGCCCGCGCCCGCGATCGTGCCGCCGTACGTGCCGTTGCCCGTGCCGCCGAGCGTCAGGTTGTTGCCGCCGAGGTTCACCGTCGAACCGACGACGCCCGACAGCGTGCCCGTGGTCTGCGGCGTGGTCGCGCCGCTGACGTCGAAGGTCGCGCCCGCACCGGCCAGATTCACCGGGCTGCTGCCTGACAGGCTGCCGCCCGCGCCGAT
>NZ_BBSK01000163.1:0-1703 GCF_001319805.1 Burkholderia sp. E168m22 | reverse complement strand
TTTTTGATTGTAGTGGCTAGATTGAAATGTCCGCTTTTGGCTACATAGAAATGTCCGCTTTCGGGCCGCGTAAGCTGTCCGGCTGCCGGTTTGACGGCGCCGGAGGCTGCGATGGCTGCAACGGAGCGGATCACGATGACGATGCGCGAACTGGACCGATTCAAGGTCATTCAGGATGTAGCGGACGGCAAGCTTAAGCCATGGCGTGCAGCGGAACGGCTGGAGTTGACGACACGTCAGGTTCGCCGACTGGTTGCCCGGCTGCGCGAGCACGGGCCGGCGGGACTGGTGTCGGGGCACCGAGCGAAGCCCGGCAACCGTCGCCTGGATCCAGGAGCCGCCGATCGTGCGCTGTCGATCATCCGAGATCGCTACGCCGATTTCGGGCCGACACTGGCCTGCGAGAAGCTCTGGGAGTGTCACGGCATTCGGCTGGCCAAGGAAACGGTCAGGAAGCTAATGACGGAGGCTGGCTTGTGGATTCCACGCCGGCAACGACCGCCGAAGGTCTATCAGCCGCGTGCGCGCCGGGCCTGTCTGGGCGAACTGATCCAGATCGACGGCAGCGATCATCGATGGTTCGAGGAACGGGCGCCGGCCTGCACGCTGCTGGTCTACGTGGACGACGCGACGAGCCGGCTGATGATGCTGCACTTCACGCAGACGGAGTCGACGTTCAGCTACTTCGAGGCAACACGGGCATACATCGAACGGCACGGCAAACCTGGGGCGTTCTACAGCGACAAGGCCAGCGTATTCCGCAACGTGAAGCCAGGAAAGACCGGTAACCGTGTGACGCCGTTCGGCCGCGCGATGTACGAGCTGAACATCGACACGTTCTGCGCGAACAGCAGCTCGGCCAAGGGCCGCGTCGAGCGCGCGCATCTGACGTTGCAGGACCGCTTGGTCAAGGAGATGCGATTGCGCGGAATTAACACGGTGGCCGACGCCAACGCATACGCGCCCTCCTTCATGGCCGCCTACAACACACGCTTCGCGAAGCCGCCGAAGAGCGAGTTCAATGCACACCGGCCGCTGCGGCCCGACGAGAGTCTGGACGTGGTGCTGACATGGCGTGAGCCGCGGAAAGTGACGAAGTCGCTGACGGTACAGTATGACCGGGTGATGTACTTACTGGACGACACGCCGGAGAACAGGAAGCTGATCGACCGGCAGATCGAGGTGTGGGAGTACCCGGATGGACGGATCGAGCTCCGTGCTGACGATCGCGTGCTGCGCTGCCGGCAGTACGATCGTTTGACTGAAATAGATCAGGGTGCCGTCGTCGAGCACAAGCGTTTGAGCCATGTGTTGCAGGTCGCGCAAGCGCTTCAGGCGCAACGCGATAACCGCCGAATCGGTAAAGCGCCGTCTCGAACGCATCGTGGCGACTCGACGCGGACCAACCGAAACGAGGCAGAGCCGGGTAAGAAGAAGCAGCGCAAGATCACGCAGGCCGACGTCGAGCATGTAATCGTGGATCTGACGCAACGTCGGCAAACCGCCAAGCCAGCGGACAAACCTGGCCGTCGGTCTGCAAAAGCTGAGGAAGCGAGCGTAAGCGCCCTGCCCGTTCAGGCGCGGACCTTCGACACTGCGTAATGCTTAAAACGAGGAAAAAACGCAGCAAAACCAACCTTGAAACCGGACATTTTTAAATGGCTGGAAGGTGGACATCTGAATCCGGGTATGACATTGATTGT
>NZ_BBSK01000162.1:0-1861 GCF_001319805.1 Burkholderia sp. E168m22 | reverse complement strand
AATCGGCATAGGGGACGACCATGAGGCCGTACCCCTGCCACACCACCCGGCATGCGGGTCCGCACCGGGCGGTTCGGGAAGTTGAGGTTATGAGAGTCGGGGCACACCCAGCCGGTCGAAGTACGCGAGGGTCAATACGCTATTCAGGAGCTTGCCGCTATTACGCCACCAGCGACAGCTGTTCGCCGCCACCTGTTGCGCCACAGCGGACGGTGCGCCCAGCGCACGCAGTTCCCGGTAGATGGTCGGACCGCGGCGCCAGTGTTTGAGCTGGATGACACGCAGCCGGTGACGCATCCACTTGTCCAGATCCAGCCAGACTCGTGGCGTCTGCGCCATCCGGAAGTACGCCTTCCAGCCCAATACATAAGGCCGTAACCGTTCCACCACGTCCTTCATGCTGCGCCCGCCGCTACGGCCGGTCAGTTCACGAATGCGGCGTTTGAACGCCAGCAGCGATCTGGCCGCCACCTTGCGCTTGATGACACCGCCGGACGCTACCCATAGGCTGTAGCCCAGAAACTTGCGACCGAACACACTGGCGACTGCGCTTTTGGTCTCGTTGACCTTCAACCGCAGTTGCCCATACAGACGACGCAGCAGCGCCATCACCCGCTCGCCAGCACGGCGGCTACGAACATAGACATTCGCATCGTCGGCATAGCGCGCGAAGCAGTGGCCTCGCCGCTCCAGTTCCTTGTCCACCTCATCGAGCAACACGTTGGCCAGCAACGGCGATAGCGGCCCGCCCTGTGGCGTGCCCTGTTCGCGCTGCTGAACCACGCCGCCATCCATGATGCCGCTGTTCAGATACGCCCGGATCAGCCAGATCACGCTGGCGTCCCCAATACGTTTCTGCAGTCGGTCGATCAGGATGTCGTGGTTGACCCGGTCGAAGAACTTCTCCAGATCAACATCCACCACGATTCGCCGACCCGACTGCACGTACGACTGCGCGGCAAGCACCGCATCGTGCGCACGCCGTCCAGGCCGGAAGCCGTAGCTGTGCTCGCTGAAGCCAGGGTCCAGAACCGGTTGCAGCACCTGCAGCAGCGCCTGCTGGATCAGCCGGTCCGTCACCGTCGGGATGCCAAGCTCGCGCTCGCCTCCGTCCGGTTTCGGAATCGTCACCCGCCGTACCGGACTGGGCCGGTACGTCCTCTTCAGCAACTGTTCACGGATCGCGGGCCACGCCGTCACCAGATGGCGCGACGTCTGGTCAATATCCAGACCGTCCACGCCAGCGGCTCCCTTGTTGGCCCGTACCCGTTTGAACGCCTGCTTCAGGTTCTCCCTCGTCAGCGCCGCCATCAGCAGCGGTGACCCTGTGTCCCCGGATTCATGGCGCGGGCAACAGCCTTCGTCGCTCACGGGCATAGACGCAGCTTCACCGCGTATGCTTCCCGCTCGCCCCGCTCGCACGGGCATCTGACGCATTGCCTGTCGCATCGACATGACGCTGGACACTCCTTCCCGTTCGGCCCTTCGTCACCAGCTTCAGCCTCATCGACCTGTCCTGTGACTACTACGACCTCTGCTGACTTCTCGCTCCGGCTCGACGCCGTCGCCCTTTCAGGCATAAGGCGAGATCTCCCCAGGTAAGAGCGCACTCCTTCATCGCACAACCGCCGCATTTACGCTGCTTCGCCTTGGTCACGAGAGCTTCGCGGTGCGTTGCCCGCTCGCCCTGCACGGCAGCGCCTTCTATGCAGTTCTTGTCCATCGGCTCACGATTTACGCTCCACGCTTCCTCTCCACATTCGGTCGCCCTCATGCAGTTGCGCTTCACTTCATTCGCTGTGACCAGCTTATGGCGGGACTTGCACCCGCAGGAGTGCGCCCATGCTGGGCGCACAACGAC
>NZ_BBSK01000161.1:0-2382 GCF_001319805.1 Burkholderia sp. E168m22 | reverse complement strand
TGTTGATGTCCGCACAGAACTGACCCACTAGAGCTGCAAATTTTCATCGAATTTTGACCCACGTGATTGAATGCCCTGCTCAATCTTTGAGCAGGGGATACAAAGGTGATCACGGTGGGCATATTGGCCAAGATCAGGCGGATGTATTTCCGCGAGAAGGTCCCGCTGCGCGAGATTGCGCGGCGTACGGGCCTGTCCCGAAACACAGTGCGCCGCTGGCTGCGGCAGACTGATGCCGTCGAGCCGAAGTATCCGAAGCGCGTCAGCCCGAGCGTCATCGACGACTGGGCCGCACAGCTGACAGGTTGGCTGCGTGCCGACAGTCATCGCCCGAAGCGTGACCGGCGCACCGCCCGGTTCATGTTCGAGGCGATCCGCGCCGAGGGTTACGCCGGCAGCTACGGCCGCGTGAGCGCGTTCGTGAGGCGTTGGCACGAGGAGCAGGCTGAGGCGCCTCGCAGGAAGGCCTTCGTGCCGCTCGCCTTCGAACCCGGCGAAGCCTTCCAGTTTGACTGGAGCTGCGAATACGCGTTTGTTGGCGGGCTACGGCGACGCCTGGAGGTCGCCCACGTCAAACTTAACTCCAGCCGCGCGTTCTGGCTCGTCGCCTATCCCACCCAGAGTCACGAGATGCTGTTCGACGCACACGCCCGCGCATTCGCCGCGTTCGGCGGCGTGCCCCGGCGCGGCATCTACGACAACATGAAGACCGCTGTGGACAAGGTTGGCCGCGGCAAGGAGCGTGCGGTCAACGCGCGCTTCGAAGCAATGTGCAGTCACTACCTGTTCGAGCCAGAGTTCTGCAATCGGGCGGCAGGTTGGGAGAAAGGCATCGTCGAGAAGAACGTTCAGGACCGGCGGCGTCAGATCTGGCACGAAGCATCGCTACGGCGCTGGGAAACGCTGGAGATCCTAAACGAATGGGTCGCTGGTCAGTGTCGTGAGGCGTGGCACATGCGGCACCCGCAGTGGCCTGAGCTGACAGTCGAGGATGTGCTGCAGGACGAGCGTACCCGGCTGATGCCCAATCCACGGCCGTTCGACGGCTATGTCGAGCAGACCCTGCGAGTCTCGTCGACCAGCCTGATTCACTTCCAACGCAACCGCTACAGCGTGCCCACCGAGTACACGAACCAGTTGGTGAGCGTGCGCTGCTATCCGGCATATCTCAGCGTCGTCGTCAACGCCCAGGAGATCGCACGCCACGAACGCAGCTTCGAGCGGCACATGACCTTCTACGATTGGCGCCACTACATCACGCTGGTCGAGCGCAAACCCGGCGCACTGCGCAACGGCGCACCGTTCATCACGATGCCGCAGCCGCTGCAACTGCTGCAGCGGCATCTGCTGAAACACCCGGGCGGCGATCGCGTCATGACGCAGGTGCTCGCTGCGGTGCGCGAACACGGGCTCGATGCGGTGCTGCTCGCCGTACCGGCTGCGCTGGATTCAGGACGCCCCAGCGCAGAGCACGTCCTGAACGTGCTGAGCCGGCTGAAGGCGCCCGTCACGAATGGCAGGCTCGCCACGACGAAACTCCAGCTCAAGGAAGAGCCCGCGGCCGACGTGGGCCGTTACGAGACGCTGCGCGCCAACCCACCGGAGGATCGTCATGTCTAACGATATCGCGGCCCAGCTCAAGGGTCTTAAACTGCACGGCATGGCGAGCACATGGCCGGAGCTGCTCGCGCAGTCGCGTCACACTGACTTCGAGCCGGAGCGCTTCATGAAGCAGCTGTTGATGGCTGAAACCGCCGAACGGCAGGTGCGCTCGATCGCCTATCAAATGACCGCTGCGCGCTTCCCGGCACACCGCGACCTGAAGGGCTTCGACTTCGCGCAGGCACACGTCGACGAAGCGCTGGTGCGCGAACTGAGCGAGCTGTCGTTCCTCGCAAGCGCGCACAACGTCGTGTTCATCGGTGGTCCGGGCACTGGCAAGACGCACCTCGCCTCAGCGATCGGAATCGAAGCCGTACAGCGCCACGGCAAGCGTGTGCGCTACTTCTCGACCGTCGAGCTGACCAACGCCCTGGAGCAGGAGAAGTCCATCGGCAAACAAGGCCAGATTGCCCACAAGCTGATGTACGTCGATCTGGTGATCCTCGACGAACTGGGCTATCTGCCGTTCAGCCAGACCGGCGGTGCATTGCTGTTCCATCTGCTCTCAAAGCTATACGAGCACACGAGCGTCGCGATCACGACCAATCTCAGCTTCGGCGAGTGGGCGAGCGTGTTCGGCGATGCAAAGATGACGACAGCGCTGCTGGACCGCGTCACCCATCACTGCCACATCGTCGAAACGGGCAATGAATCGTGGCGCTTCAGGACCAGTTCTGCCAAGGCAAAGACAACAAGAAAAAGAGCGGAAAAACCAGCGGG
>NZ_BBSK01000160.1:0-2955 GCF_001319805.1 Burkholderia sp. E168m22 | reverse complement strand
GACTCAATTGGAATACGGCACAACGCGAGAACTCAACCTGTAACGAGACAGACTCGTTATAGGGTCAAGCGAACAAGTGCATGTGGTGGATGCCTTGGCGATCACAGGCGATGAAGGACGCGGTAGCCTGCGAAAAGCTACGGGGAGCTGGCAAACGAGCTTTGATCCGTAGATGTCCGAATGGGGAAACCCGGCCCTTTTGGGTCATCCTGGACTGAATACATAGGTCCAGTGAAGCGAACGCGGTGAACTGAAACATCTAAGTAACCGCAGGAAAAGAAATCAACCGAGATTCCCAAAGTAGTGGCGAGCGAAATGGGATGAGCCTTGCACTCTTTATTTGTATTGTTAGCCGAACGCTCTGGAAAGTGCGGCCATAGCAGGTGATAGCCCTGTAGGCGAAAACAGTATGAAAGAACTAGGTGTGCGACAAGTAGGGCGGGACACGTGAAATCCTGTCTGAAGATGGGGGGACCATCCTCCAAGGCTAAATACTCGTGATCGACCGATAGTGAACCAGTACCGTGAGGGAAAGGCGAAAAGAACCCCGGGAGGGGAGTGAAATAGATCCTGAAACCGCATGCATACAAACAGTCGGAGCCTCGTAAGGGGTGACGGCGTACCTTTTGTATAATGGGTCAGCGACTTACGTTCAGTAGCAAGCTTAACCGTATAGGGCAGGCGTAGCGAAAGCGAGTCCGAATAGGGCGTTCAGTTGCTGGGCGTAGACCCGAAACCAGGTGATCTATCCATGGCCAGGATGAAGGTGCGGTAACACGTACTGGAGGTCCGAACCCACTAACGTTGAAAAGTTAGGGGATGAGCTGTGGATAGGGGTGAAAGGCTAAACAAACCTGGAAATAGCTGGTTCTCTCCGAAAACTATTTAGGTAGTGCCTCGTGTCTCACCTTCGGGGGTAGAGCACTGTCATGGTTGGGGGGTCTATTGCAGATTACCCCGCCATAGCAAACTCCGAATACCGAAGAGTGCAATCACGGGAGACAGACATCGGGTGCTAACGTCCGGTGTCAAGAGGGAAACAACCCAGACCGCCAGCTAAGGTCCCCAAATATAGCTAAGTGGGAAACGAAGTGGGAAGGCTAAAACAGTCAGGAGGTTGGCTTAGAAGCAGCCACCCTTTAAAGAAAGCGTAATAGCTCACTGATCGAGTCGTCCTGCGCGGAAGATGTAACGGGGCTAAGCTATATACCGAAGCTGCGGATGCGAGCTTGCTCGCATGGTAGGAGAGCGTTCCGTAAGCCTGCGAAGGTGCCTTGTAAAGGGTGCTGGAGGTATCGGAAGTGCGAATGCTGACATGAGTAGCGATAAAGGGGGTGAAAGGCCCCCTCGCCGTAAGCCCAAGGTTTCCTACGCAACGTTCATCGGCGTAGGGTGAGTCGGCCCCTAAGGCGAGGCAGAAATGCGTAGCTGATGGGAAGCAGGTCAATATTCCTGCACCATTGTTAGATGCGATGGGGGGACGGATCGCGGAAGGTTGTCCGGGTGTTGGAAGTCCCGGTCGCTGCATTGGAGAAGGCGCTTAGGCAAATCCGGGCGCGTAATTCAAGGGTGTGGCGCGAGCTCCTTAGGGAGCGAAGCAATTGGAAGTGGTTCCAAGAAAAGCCTCTAAGCTTCAGTCTAACGATGACCGTACCGCAAACCGACACAGGTGGGCGAGATGAGTATTCTAAGGCGCTTGAGAGAACTCGGGAGAAGGAACTCGGCAAATTGGTACCGTAACTTCGGGATAAGGTACGCCCTTGTAGCTTGACTGGCCTGCGCCAGGAGGGTGAAGGGGTTGCAATAAACTGGTGGCTGCGACTGTTTAATAAAAACACAGCACTCTGCAAACACGAAAGTGGACGTATAGGGTGTGACGCCTGCCCGGTGCCGGAAGATTAAATGATGGGGTGCAAGCTCTTGATTGAAGTCCCGGTAAACGGCGGCCGTAACTATAACGGTCCTAAGGTAGCGAAATTCCTTGTCGGGTAAGTTCCGACCTGCACGAATGGCGTAACGATGGCCACACTGTCTCCTCCCGAGACTCAGCGAAGTTGAAGTGTTTGTGATGATGCAATCTACCCGCGGCTAGACGGAAAGACCCCATGAACCTTTACTGTAGCTTTGCATTGGACTTTGAACCGATCTGTGTAGGATAGGTGGGAGGCTATGAAACCGGAACGCTAGTTTCGGTGGAGCCGTCCTTGAAATACCACCCTGGTTTGTTTGAGGTTCTAACCTTGGCCCGTGATCCGGGTCGGGGACAGTGCATGGTAGGCAGTTTGACTGGGGCGGTCTCCTCCCAAAGCGTAACGGAGGAGTACGAAGGTACGCTAGGTACGGTCGGAAATCGTGCTGATAGTGCAATGGCATAAGCGTGCTTAACTGCGAGACCGACAAGTCGAGCAGGTGCGAAAGCAGGTCATAGTGATCCGGTGGTTCTGTATGGAAGGGCCATCGCTCAACGGATAAAAGGTACTCTGGGGATAACAGGCTGATACCGCCCAAGAGTTCATATCGACGGCGGTGTTTGGCACCTCGATGTCGGCTCATCTCATCCTGGGGCTGTAGCCGGTCCCAAGGGTATGGCTGTTCGCCATTTAAAGAGGTACGTGAGCTGGGTTTAAAACGTCGTGAGACAGTTTGGTCCCTATCTGCCGTGGGCGTTGGATATTTGAAGGGGGCTGCTCCTAGTACGAGAGGACCGGAGTGGACGAACCTCTGGTGTACCGGTTGTCACGCCAGTGGCATCGCCGGGTAGCTATGTTCGGAAGAGATAACCGCTGAAAGCATCTAAGCGGGAAACTCGCCTTAAGATGAGATATCCCTGGGGACTAGATCCCCTTGAAGGGTCGTTCGAGACCAGGACGTTGATAGGTCAGGTGTGTAAGCGCAGTAATGCGTTCAGCTAACTGATACTAATTGCCCGTAAGGCTTGATCCTATAACAAGTCTG
>NZ_BBSK01000159.1:0-3037 GCF_001319805.1 Burkholderia sp. E168m22 | reverse complement strand
GACTTTCATCGGCCGAATTTCTGCGGCCGCGTGCTGGGCGCGCGGTGGAACGATACGTGACGGCGCCGGCCCGGCGTGCGGCAGCCGGCCGCACGGCCGGCCGCGGCGCGCCGCCGCGCCCGGCGTGCGCGGGTCAGGCGGGCGATTGCGCCGCGTCGTGCCGCGCGTAGTCGACGTAGCCGGCGCGCTCGCCGCCGTACCAGCCGATGGACTTCGGCTGCGCGAGCGGTGCGCGGGCCGCGATGCGCTCGACCAGATCCGGGTTCGCGATATACGCGCGGGCAAACGCGACGAGATCGGCGTCGCCCGCGTCGATCAGCGCGCTCGCCGCCTCCGGTGAAATGCCGCCGTTGACGATCAGCGTGCCGTGGAACGACCGGCGCGCGTGCTCGACGATGCGCGGCAGATCGGGTTCGCCGCTCCAGCCGTTGGTGTCGGCCGCGTGCAGATAGGCGACGCCCGCCGCGTTGAGCATCCGCCCGACGTACGCGAGCGTCGCGTCCGGATCGGCGTCGCGCACGTTGTTGTATTTCGCATACGGCGAGATGCGCACGCCGACGCGGCTCAGCGGCATCACGCCGCCGACCGCGTCGACGATTTCTTCCAGAAAGCGCGCGCGGTTCGCGACCGATCCGCCGTAGCGATCGTCGCGGCGGTTCAGCGTCGACGACAGGAACTGGTGCGGCAGGTAGCCGTTGGCCGCATGAATCTCGACGCCGTCGAAGCCCGCGGCCATCGCGCGTGCCGCGGCCTGCCGGAATTCGTCGACGGTCGCGACGACTTCATCGGTCGTCATCGCGCGCGACGGCGTCGCATGAATCTTCGTGTAGTAGCCGTTCTGCAGCTGCGCCCAGACCTGCAACTGTTCGAGGTCGTCGTTCACGCCGGACGGCGACAGCGGCGCGGCGCCGCCGAGCAGCGTCAGCGAGCTGACGCGCCCGCCATGCCACAGCTGCGCGAAGATGCGCCCGCCGTTCGCATGGACGACATCGGTGACGATTTTCCAGGCGGCGGCCTGCGCATCGTCGACGAGGCCCGGCGTCAGCTCGAATGCGGCGGACGCCCGGCTGACGTTGGTGGCTTCGGTCACGATCAGGCCGGCCGACGCGCGCTGCGCGTAGTACTCGGCCATCAGTTCGGTGGGCAGCCCGCGCGACGGCGCGCGCGAGCGCGTCATCGGCCCCATCACGACGCGGTTCGGCAGCGCGAGGCCGCGCAGATCGTAAGCACTGAGCAGGGAAGACATGATGGACTCCTGTGGTTCGACGGAGGGCGGGGCGGCGGCGCGCCCCGCGAACGGATCGGTTCGGCGTGCGACGGCGGGTCAACCCGCGGCGTGGCGTTGCGCGTGCGGCCGCCCGACGAGCAGGTAGTGCGCGAGCGCGACGATCGGGAACGCGCCGGCCACCGCGGCGACGAGCGGCCAGCCGCCGTGCTCGTACAACGGGCTCGCGAGCGCGGAGCCGACGGCGCCGCCGACGAAGATGCTCGTCATGTACAGCGCATTCAGCCGGTTGCGGCTCGCCGCGTGCAGCGCATAGATCTCGCGCTGGCCGAGCACCATGTTCATCTGCACCGCGAAGTCGAGCACGATGCCGGTGACGACGAGCCCGTACAGGCCGGTGCCGTGCACGAACCCGACCGCATACGCGAGCGCGCCGGCGACGAGCGCGATCAGCGTCGCGCGCACCGTATGGCCGGCATCCGCCAGGCGCCCGGCCACCGGCGCCGAGGTCGCGCCGATCGCGCCGACCAGCGCGAACAGGCCGATCGCCGATTGCGACAACCCGTAGTGACGCGTCAGCTCGACGGGCACGGCGGTCCAGAACAGGCTGAACGACGCGAACATCAGGCCCTGGTAGAACGCGCGGTGGCGCAATACCGGCATCGTGCGGACGAGGTGCAGCAGCGAGCCGATCAGTTCGAAATAGGTCGCGCGATGATCGGGCTGGCGCGACGGAATCGTCAGCGCGAGCACGGCCGTGACGAGCGTCATCAGCACGGCCGCCGCCGCGAACACGAAGCGCCAGCCGAACGCGTCGGCCACGACGCTCGACAGCGGCCGCGCGAGCAGGATGCCGAGCAGCAGCCCGCTCATGATCGTGCCGACGACGCGGCCGCGCGAATGGTCGGGCGCGAGATGTGCGGCGAGCGGCACGAGGATCTGCACGGCCACCGAGCTGAACCCGATCAGCAGCGAAATCGCGAGAAAGAGCCCGGGCGTGCGCACGAGCGCCGCCGCCGCGAGGCTCGCGATCGACACGACGGCCGTCACGATCATCAGCTTGCGGTTTTCGAGCAGGTCGCCGAGCGGCACGATGAAGAACAGCCCGAGCGCGTAGCCGATCTGCGTCAGCGACACGATCAGGCTCGCCGTGTTGCCGGACATGTGCAGGCCCGGCGCGATGAGCTCGGTGATCGGCTGCGCGTAGTACAGGTTCGCGACGATCGCGCCGCAACTGAACGCGAACAGCAGGATCAGCCCCTGCGTGAGCTTGACGCCGTGCGCGGGCGGCGCGAGCGGTGTTGAATCCGTTGACATGGTCGACTCCTGGAAAAGGGAAAGGCCGGGCACCGGAGCGTCGCGCCGGCATGGAGCTCGCCTGGCCGCGATACGGTGCACCGCATTGCCGTCGATACTAGTGATCAATCGCTCAGGCCGGAATCGGGACGCCGCGCAATCGAGCGTTGCGCGGCACGCAAAGGTGCCGCGCCGCGCGGGTTCAGCCGCGTTTGCCCTGCAGCGTCGGAATCTGCTCGAACAGGCCCGCGAGCCAGTCGACGAACACCTTCAGCTTGACCGGGATGTGGCGATTGGGCGGATACAGCACCGAGATCGGCCGGGCCGGCGCGTTGAAATCGGTCAGCACCTCGCGCAGCCGGCCCGATTTCAGGTAAGGCTCGACGAGGTACAGCGACGTCTTGATCAGGCCGATGCCGGCGACGCCGCACTCGATGTAGTTGTCCGCGTCGTTGACGGCCACCGTGCCGCACATCTGCACGATGCGCGGCTCGCCGTCGACCACGTAATCCCACG
>NZ_BBSK01000158.1:0-3078 GCF_001319805.1 Burkholderia sp. E168m22 | reverse complement strand
GTAAGCGTCATTTCGTGGCCGCATGGACAGAGCTGCAGCCGGTGTCCAAAGTGATGTCCGTTACTTCAAGTGATGGGGACTACTTTGGACACACGGGATGCGCGAGCGTCGAACCGCAAGGGCCGACCGAACTACACGCCGGAGTACAGACGGCAAGTTGCCGTCGCGGCGTGCGAGCCGGGTATTTCGGTGGCCAAGCTCGCGCAGGCGCACGGACTGAATCCCAATATGGTGTTCAAGTGGCGTCGGCAACTGCGGGCGGGCCTGTTTGAAGGCGTGGCGCACAGCACAGCGGTGTTGCTGCCTGTAGCGCTACCTGATGCACCGACCGGCGAAACTTCAGAACTGGCGTCGCTCGCTCTACAGCCTGTCGAGCCACATCGCGAGAGCGTATCGGCAGCGTCGGGCATCGAGATCGAACTGAACGGTGCCCGTGTACGCGTCACGGGCATGGTGGACCCCGTGCAGTTGCGCCTCGTGCTGCGCTGCCTGATGCCAGCATGATTGCGCCGCCAGGCGGTACCCGCGTATGGCTGGCAGCGGGCGTTACCGATATGCGCCGTGGCATGGATGGACTTGCCACGCTGGTGCAGTCAGCGCTCGGACGTGATCCCTTCTCGGGGCACATCTTCCTGTTTCGTGGGCGTCGCGGTGACCTCATCAAGATTTTATGGTGGAGCGGCGACGGCATGAACCTGTACGCGAAACGACTCGAGCGAGGACGCTTCGTGTGGCCGCAGGCGGACTCGGGAACAGTCCATCTGTCAGCTGCCCAACTGTCGATGCTGCTCGAGGGGATTGACTGGCGGCATCCAGAGCGGACGTGGCAGCCGACGCACGCCGCGTAACGCCGGGTGCGGGAACCCACAAGCGCGTGGGCTTCATTTACACTGGCTGCATGCCTGCCAACCATCTGCCCGATGACATCGCCGCCCTCAAGCGCATCGTTGCCTCGCGTGACGAGACCATCGCGCAGTTGCTGGCCGAGATCTCGAGGCTGAAGCGATGGCAGTACGGCCGCTCATCGGAGCGCATGACAGAATTGATGGACCAGCTGCAGCTCGCGCTCGGCGAGCTGCCTGTTCCTGAAGCAGATATGGCCGCACCGGCGAAGGTGCCTGATGCCGCGACTGCGGATACATCGGCTACTACGAACCTCAATTCGCTGCGCCGCAAACCGCGGCACTTCCCTGCCCATTTGCCTCGCGATACGGTTGTTCATACGCCAACGAGCTGCGGATGCCCGGAATGCGGCAAACAGATGCGCGCGCTCGGCGAAGACGTCTCGGAGGTGCTCGACTATGTACCCGGCTACTTCAAGGTACTGCGTCACGTACGTCCGAAGCTGAGCTGCCCGCGCTGTGCTGCAGTGGTACAGGAGCCAGCACCTTCGCGACCGATAGCGCGCTCGATGGCGGGTGCCGGGCTGCTCGCACAGGTCGTCGTCGCGAAGTACGCTGACCATACGCCGCTGTACCGGCAGGCCGGCATCTATCGCCGCGCCGGCATCGAACTGGATCGCGCGACACTGGCTTCGTGGGTGCGTGAAGCAGCGGCGCTACTGCGGCCGCTGTCTGATGCACTCGGCCGTTACGTGCGCGACGCAGACAAGATTCATACCGACGACACGCCCGTGCCTGTGCTGGAGCCGGGGCGTGGCAAGACACGCACAGCGCGCCTGTGGACCTATGTGCGGGATGACCGCCCTGCGGGAAGCCGCGCGCCACCAGCAGTCTGGTACAGGTACTCACCCGATCGCAAAGGTGAGCGACCTCGAGAACATCTTGCGGGCTACACGGGAATCCTGCAGGCAGATGCCTTCAGCGGGTATGACGCGCTGTATCGTGACGGCACGGTCATCGAGGCCGGGTGCTGGGCCCATGCGCGGCGCAAGTTCTACGACATATACAAACTGGACAGCTCACCGATTGCCGAAGAAGCACTGCACCGCATCGGGGCGCTGTATGTTGTTGAGCGCGAGGTTCGCGGCCAGACGCCGAACGTGCGCCTGTCTGCGCGTCAGCAGCGCTCGGCCCCATTGCTCGCTGAGCTGAAGGCCTGGCTCGAACACACGCTGTCACTGGTCTCGGCGAAGTCGGGGCTGGCGAAGGCGATTAGATACTCGCTGGGGCACTGGCACGCTCTCACACGCTATTGCGAAGACGGGCGCGTCGAGGTGGACAACAATACGGCGGAGCGCGCGATCAGGCCGCTGGTTCTCGGCAGGCGCAATTATCTGTTCGCAGGCTCCGACGGCGGTGGCCAAAGCGCGGCGGTGATCTATAGCCTGATCGGTACGGCGCGCCTGAACGGCATCGAGCCGTTTGCCTACCTGCGCACGGTGTTTGAGCGCATCGCCGATCATCCCATCAACCGCATCGACGAGTTGCTGCCGTGGCACCTGATGCCGACTGCACACATCGAACAGCAAGCCGCCTGAGAATCAATCCGATGGTCCAACCCCGCAAACCTGCCGTGCGCCTGGTCAAGGCGCCAGTCCCCGATTACGTACTGCGCGTTGAGCTGAAGTACATCAAGCCGGCGATCTGGCGACGAATCGTCGTTCCCGGCTCGATCCGGCTGGGCAAGCTGCATGTCGTGCTGCAACTGGCCATGGGCTGGGAAGGCGGGCACCTGCACGAGTTCGTCTTCGGCGAAACCAACTATGGTGAACCTGATGACTTCGGATTCCAGAGCGATCCACCAATGCTCAATGAAGCACGGGTCACACTGTCGAAGGCGCTCGGCGGGCTGAAGTCATTTACCTATATCTACGACTACGGTGACAACTGGCAGCATCGGATCAAAGTCGAGAAGGCGCTGGTGCCTGATCCAGACATGCGCCGGCCGATGTGCCTGGACGGGCAGAATGCGTGTCCACCGGAAGACGTCGGGGGAGTGCCAGGATATGCCGACTTCCTCGGAGCGATCACCGATCCGACGCACGAGGAGCACGACCACTTCCTCGAGTGGTGTGGCGGCAGCTTCGATCCCGCCGCCTTTGATCTCGTGCTCGCGAATCAGCGCCTCTCAGAGGTCAAGTTCTGATCGTCAAGACGGCCTCAGATTGACGCTTAC
>NZ_BBSK01000157.1:0-1530 GCF_001319805.1 Burkholderia sp. E168m22 | reverse complement strand
CTCACAATCCCGATCCCCTGACCCTCGGCCTGTCCTCGCGCAATCTCGCCTACGTCATCTACACTTCCGGCTCTACCGGCACGCCTAAGGGTGTCATGGTCGAGCATCGCAGCGTAAACCGTTTGGTAATCAATAGTGGATACGCCGAGATCGGTCCCGGCGATGTCGTCGCCCACTGTGCCAATCCTGCCTTCGACGCAGCGACGTGGGAAGTCTGGGGGGCATTGCTCAATGGTGCGAAGCTGGTCGCCGTGCCGCATCAAGTCACACTCGATCCTAAAGCGCTCGGTCATGTGTTGACTGAGACGAAAGTGTCTTCTCTTTGGCTGACAGTCGGCCTGTTCAACGCCTACCTGGACGTTCTTGGTCCAGTCTTCAGCCAGTTGAAGCACTTGCTCATTGGCGGTGATGCGCTTGATCCGACCAGTGTCGCACGCCTGTTCGAACGTGGTGACGTACCGCTGCATTTGCTAAATGGCTATGGCCCGACCGAAGCCACGACTTTCACAACCACCTACAAAATCGGTGCAACCGCCCTCGACTTGCGCTCCATTCCTATTGGCCGGCCGATCGCCAACACGCAGGTCTACCTCCTGGATAGGCGAGGCCAGCCGGTGCCGATCGGGGTGACCGGCGAAATCCATATCGGCGGCGTCGGCCTCGCTCGCGGCTACCTCGGTCAACCCGAGTTGACAGCACAGCGCTTCATCGCCGACCCGTTCGGCGACACACCCCACGCCCGCCTCTACAAAACCGGCGACCTGGGTCGATGGCTGCCTGACGGCACCATCGAGTACCTCGGCCGCAACGACTTCCAGGTCAAGCTACGCGGCTTCCGCATCGAGCTCGGTGAGATCGAATCCCACCTGCGGGCTTGCCCTGGCGTGCGCGATGCCGTCGTGATCGCCCGCGAAGATCAGCCGGGCGACAAACGCCTCGTGGCCTACCTGCTCGCTATAAACGATGCGCCACTTGCGGCCGCGGCCCTGCGCGACCAACTCGCCACCCGGCTACCCGACTATATGGTGCCCAGCGCCTTCGTCACGCTCGACGCCTTCCCCTTGACCCCGAATGGCAAACTCGATCGCCACGCCCTGCCCGCACCCGACGCCAGCGCCATCGCAACACGCGAATACGCCGCCCCACAAGGCGAGATCGAAACCACCATTGCACAAATCTGGCAGTCGCTCCTCGGCATCGAGCGCGTCGGACGCCACGACGACTTCTTTGACCTGGGCGGACATTCACTGCTTGCCGTACAGATGGTGTCGCGCCTGCGGCAAGCTCTGGGGGTCGAGATCGCTCTGCGCGAGCTCTTCGTGCAGACAACGCTCAGTGCCCATGCACGGTTGATCGAAACGGCTACCGCAGCCTCCGCCACGGCTATTGGACGTACTGAGCGGAACAAGCCGCTGGAGGCCTCGTGGTCTCAGCAACGGCTGTGGTTCCTTGCCCAGCTGGATCCGGCCGCCAGCCTGGCGTACCACATCCCCGCCGGCTTGCGGCTGACGGGCCGGCTCGACCGGGCTG
>NZ_BBSK01000156.1:0-2118 GCF_001319805.1 Burkholderia sp. E168m22 | reverse complement strand
TTGACAGCACAGCGCTTCATCGCCGACCCGTTCGGCGGCACACCCCACGCCCGCCTCTACAAAACCGGCGACCTGGGTCGATGGCTGCCTGACGGCACCATCGAATACCTCGGCCGCAACGACTTCCAGGTCAAGCTGCGTGGCTTTCGCATCGAGCTCGGTGAGATCGAATCCCAGCTGCGGGCTTGCCCTGGCGTGCGCGATGCCGTCGTGATCGCCCGCGAAGATCAACCGGGCGACAAACGCCTCGTGGCCTACCTGCTCGCTATAAACGATGCGCCACTTGCGGCTGCGGCCCTGCGCGACCAACTCGCCACCCGGCTACCCGACTATATGGTGCCCAGCGCCTTCGTCACGCTCGACGCCTTCCCCTTGACCCCGAATGGCAAACTCGATCGCCACGCCCTGCCCGCACCCGACGCCAGCGCCATCGCCACACGCGAATATGCCGCCCCACAAGGCGAGATCGAAACCACCATTGCACAAATCTGGCAGTCGCTCCTCGGCATCGAGCGCGTCGGACGCCACGACGACTTCTTTGACCTGGGCGGCTATTCGCTGACCGCAATACAGGTTGTGGGCCGCATCCGCGAGCAGTTCGGTCTGACATTACCGCTTGCAAAGGTATTTCAGACACCGACAATCGCGGCGCTTGGGGAGGTGATTTTCAACGATCAAGTCGCACGCTTTGACAACGACGAGATCGAACGCCTAAGTGCCGAAATAGAGCAGCTATCGGAGGACCAGCTACGCGCTCTTTTGAACTGAAGTCACGGCCGGAATTGGCTCGACTTACGAATGCAACCCAGCTCGCCCGTGACCTGAGTGAAAACCCGTGAAAAACACCTCCAATAGCACGCTTGATGCGCTTAGGCGCGAAGTCTTGCTACGCCGTCTTGGCGCCGCCGGCGCACCGGCGGCAACGCACGGAGTTCGCGCGACGATTCCCAAGGCGGACCGCGAAAGTCCGTTACCGCCTTCTTGGGCACAGGAGCGCCTATGGTTTCTCGATCAACTCGACAAAGCCGCGAGCGCGGCCTATCACATGTCGGCCGGCCTGCAACTAAAGGGGCGCTTGGACAAAGCGGCGCTACGCGCAACGCTCGACCGCATCGTCGCGCGCCACGAAAGTCTGCGGACCACGTTCACGCGCGACCAAGAGGATCGCCCAGTTTTGAACATAGCGCCCGCGAACCAAGGCTGTATGCTCACCGAGCACGACCTGCGCAGTTTGCCGTCCGCTGAACGCAGTGTCCGCCTAAAGGAAATCGAGGCTGAAGAAGCGTCTTCTCCGTTCGACCTCGCAGCAGGACCACTTGTACGCGCACGCTTACTGCACATGAGCGACAGCGAGCACGTGCTGCTGCTCACCCAGCATCACATCATCTCGGACGGCTGGTCCATCGGCATACTAATTCAGGAAATCACCGCGCTCTACACTGCATTCAGCACGGGACGGCCCGATCCCTTGCCGGAACTGCCGATCCAATACACTGACTACGCCGCGTGGCAACGACAGTGGCTCGACAAGTCGACCATGGAGAAGCAAATCGACTTCTGGCGCAGTCATTTGCAAGGCGCACCGGCGCTACTCGAAATTCCGACGGATCGCCCCCGTCCCTCCGTACAAAGCTATGCCGGCGGCAGGATTGATTTCCTGCTTTCTACCGCACTGAGCGACGCGCTGCGCACGCTAGGCAAGCGGCACGGGATCACGCCTTTCATGACCTTCTTGACGGCCTGGTCCGTTCTGTTGTCACGGCTCAGCGGACAGTCCGATGTCGTCATCGGCACGCCGGTGGCCAACCGGCCACGTGCCGAGGTCGAATCGCTGATCGGCTTTTTCGTCAATACGCTGGCACTTCGCGTTCGCACTGGCGATGACCCGGACGTAGCCACCTTGCTCAAGCGGGTAAGGCAGATCGCCGTCGATGCCTTCAATCATCAGGAGGTCCCGCTTGCGCGAGTCGTGCAGGCACTTCAGCCTTCGCGCACACTTGGGTACAACCCGATTTTTCAGACCATGATGGGGCTGCAAAACACGCCTGCCGGCGCGCCGCTGCAACTTCCTGATCTTGAATCCGCACCTCTCGATTTGCCGTACACGCCGACTCATTT
>NZ_BBSK01000155.1:0-56315 GCF_001319805.1 Burkholderia sp. E168m22 | reverse complement strand
CACGTGCAGGTGGTCAGGCTGCCGATCCGCTTCGCGATCATCCCCGAATCGTCGAGCGCGCCGATGCGCACCACGCAGTCGACCCCTTCGCCGACGAGGTCGATCTGCCGGTCGGTCACGCCGAGTTCGAGCATGATGTCCGGATGGGCGTCGAGAAACGCCGGCAGCGCGGGCACCACGACCTGCTTCGCCATCGCGGGCGGCAGGTTCACCTTCAGCCGGCCGCGCGGCACGTTGCGGGCCTGCGAGACCGACGCCTCCATGTCGTCGATCTCGCGCAGCACCGCGACGGAACGTTCGTAGTAGGCCTGACCGTCCTCGGTCAGCGAGATGCGCCGCGTGGTGCGGTTCAGCAGCCGGCAGCCGAGATGCTGCTCGAGTGCGCTCAGCAGCGCCGACACGCGCGGCGTGGTGAGGCCGGTCGTGTCGGAAGCGCGCGTGAAGCTGCCGGTTTCGACGATGCGCGTGAACACGCGCATCGAAAGCAAGGTATCCATCGTCGGAAGTTCTCCAGCCGGTCGGCATGCGGCGCCGGTGCGTGCCGGCGCCGTCTTGTCTCATGTCGGATATAGGGTGTCGCGTAGCGGGGTGACCGACCCGCTAGGCGTCGATGCGCTTTCTCAGCGCGTCGCCGGCGAACGGCATTTCGCGCATGCGCTGCCCGGTCGCGTCGAAGATCGCGTTGGCCAGCGCGCCGGCGGTCGGCCCCATCGACGCCTCGGCCGCGCCGAGAAACGGCGCGCCGGGGCGATTGACCAGATGGACCTTCACGTTCTGCGGCACGGCCGAGAAGCGCAGGATCGGATAGCTGCTCCAGTCGAAGCTGCGAATCCGTTCCGTGTCGTACTTCAGCGCTTCGTACAGCGTCCAGCTCGCGGCCTGCACGATGCCGCCCTCGATCTGGTTGCGGATGCCGTCCGGCGACACGATCTGGCCCGCGTCGACGGCGGCTTCCGCGTGTTCGAGCGTCACCTGGCCGGTTTCCGGCACGACCGACACCTCGACCGCGATCGCGACGTAGGCCATCAGGTTCTTGTACTTGCCGAACGCGAAGCCGACGCCGCGATTGCGCGCGCGCGGCGGCCGCGGCCAGCCGAAGTGCTTCGCGGCGAGCTGGATCACCTGCCGCGCGCGATGGTCTTCCATGTGACGCAGCCGGAATTCGACCGGATCGACGCCGGCCGCGCGCGCGAGCTCGTCCATGAAGCTCTCGATCGCCCAGATGTTCGTGTGCGCGCCGAGCGAACGCATCGCGGACGTCTGCAGCGGCATCGTCGGCGAGAAGTTGTTGACGATGTGCTGGTTCGGCAGCGCGTACAGCGGAATCGCGTTGCGGTCGCCGCCGCCCTCCGGTTGCAGCATCGGCGTCGACGGCGCGGGCACGAACGGCGGCTCGAGCATGCGCGCGGGCAGCAGCCGGCCGGCGTTGACGATCCGCTCGTTGTGCGAACTGCTCCACAACGCATAGTTCCAGTCGACGATGCGGCCGCCCGCATCGAGCGACGCGCTGACCTCGGTCACCATCGCGGGTGTGAAGTGATCCCACGTGTGTTCCTGTTCGCGCATCCATTGCACGCGAATCGGCTTGCCCGGCATCGCAGCGGCGATCAGCGCGGCGTGCGCGGCCGCGTCGTCCGCCGCGTTGTGGCCGTAGCAGCCGGAGCCTTCGGTGTGAATGCAGCGCACGCTCGCCTTCGGCATCGACAGCATCTCCGCGAGCGCGTCGCGCAGCGGGTAGACGCCCTGCGAGTGGGTCCACACCGTCATCATCCCGTTCTCGAGATGCGCGACCGAACACGACGGCCCGATCGACCCGTGCAGCAGGTAGTTCTTCAGGAACGTCGCATTCAGCGTCTTCACGGCCGGCGCGGTGGCCGCATGCGTGTTCGCTATCTCGATGCGCTGCGTCGAGATCCGTTTCAGGTCCGCGTGCACGGTGCCGCGCTCAGGCAGCTTGCGGCCCGGCGACCAGCGGCAGCCGGCGGCGAGCGCGCGCTGCGCGACCACCGCCTGCCACTCGCCCTGCGCGACCACCGCGAGCATGCTGCCGTTGCGCACGATCCGCACGACGCCGGGCAGCTTCAGGATCGCGGCTTCGTCGAACGACAGCAGCGTCGCGTCGTACACCGGCGGCATCACGACACGTGCGTGCAGCATGCCGGGCAGCTGCATGTCCTGCACGTAGCTGACGCCGCCCGTGACCTTGTTCGGGATGTCGACGCGCGGCAGCGACGTGCCGATCACGGCGAACGTCGCCGGGTTCTTCAGCGGCGACGTGGGCGCGGCATTGCGATGCAGGTCGACCGTGCGGATCGCGTCGCCGTAGGTCATCGTGCGGCCGTCGGGCGCCTTGATCACCGCGTCGGCGGTCGTCAGCACGCCCGGATCGACGCCGAAGCGTTTCGCCGCGCCTTCCACCAGCAGCGCGCGCACCTGCGCGGTCGCGTTCAGCAGCGCGGAGCCGCTGTCGGCCATCGTATGGCTGCCGGCGGTCAATCCTTCGTCCGGCGACGCGCCGGTGTCGGCGGTCAGGAACGTGATCAGCGACGGCTTCATGTCGAGTTCCTCGGCGGCCACCTGCAGCAGTGCGGTGCGCACGCCGGTGCCGAGCTCGACCTTGCCGGTAAACACGGTGACCTTGCCGTCGGGCGCGATCTTGACCCACGCGTCGAGCAGCGGATTGGTCTTCAGGCTGCCCGCGAGCGCCTGGGTGGCCTTCGCCACGTGCACGGCCGCACCTTCGTCGGCGATCACCAGCTGCGCGGCCGCGCGCGACGCGGGCGCGAGACTGAACGTGACGAACAGCGCGCCGGAGACGATGAAATGCCGGCGGCCTTCGTCGATGTCGTCGTGGGAATTCATCACAGCCCCTTGCTGATCGTGACGGGAGCGGAAGCCGGTTCGGGAGCCGGCAGCCCCGCGACCGAGCGCACCGCCGCGAGAATCCGCATGTGCGTGCCGCAGCGGCACAGATTCGGTTCCATGTGCGTGCGCAGTTCCTGTTCGGTCGGCTTCGGATTGCGTTCGAGCAGCGCCTGCGCGCGCATGATCATTCCGGCGATGCAGTAGCCGCACTGCGCGGCCTGGTGCTCGATGAACGCGCGTTGCAGCGGGCCCGGATGCTCGGCGGTGCCGAGGCTTTCGATGGTGCGCACGCTGCGCGCACCGACCGCGGCCACCGGCATCAGGCACGAGAAGGTCGGCTTGCCGTCGACGATCACGGTGCAGGCGCCGCATTGGCCGAGGCCGCAGCCGAACTTCGCGCCGTGCAGGTGCAGGTCGTTGCGCAGCGCGTACAGCAGCGGCGTGGACGGATCGATGTCCAGCGTGTGCCGCACGCCGTTGACGGTGAGGGTAATCATCGTGCGGTGTCCTCTTTTCTGAGCTTTGCGGCCATCGCGTCGACGCCCGGCCATGCGGGACGATCGGTATAGGTCTCGCGCACGTACGCGGCGAGATCGGCGATCTGCGCGTCGTCGTACTGGTCGATGAACGACGGCATGTAGTTGAGCGTGTCCTCGCCGTGCCAGCCGATGCCGTTGAACATCATCTGGATCGCGTTGCGCGGCGTATCGGCGTTGACCGCCGTGCTGAACGAAAGCGTCGGCCGCTCGCCGATCGACTGCATCGGCGCGGCCGGCCCGTGGCACTGCGCGCACGACGCCTGGAACAGCGTCGCGCCGCGTTGCGCGGCCGGCGTCGTCGCGGCGCGTTCGACCGGCTTCGCGGCGGCGGCCGCACGCGCATTCGCCGGCTTCTGGATCGACAGGATGTAAGTGGCGATCGCCTCGACGTCCTCCACCGGCACCGTCGCGAGGTCGCGCGTGACCGGCAGCATCGGCCCGGCCGCCGCGCCGTGCTCGCTCGCGCGGCCGGTACGCAGGTAGGTGACGAGCTGCGCCTGCGTCCACGGCCGCGCGGCCTGGCCGAGCGCATTGAGCGGTGGCGCTTCCCAGCCGTCGACGATGCCGCCGTCGAATGCGCGGCCGCGCTGCTCGCCGCCGATCGCATTCAGCGGCGAATGGCACGACGCGCAGTGGCCGAGCCCGTCGACGAGCATCCTGCCGCGGTTCCATTGCGCGGACTGCGCGGGGTCCGGCTGATACGCGCCTTCGCGCAGGAACAGCACGTTCCAGAACGCGACCAGCGGGCGGAAGTTCAGCGGAAAGATCAGGTCGTTGGCGGGCGCCGTCGCGTGGACCGGTTCACGCGTCATCAGGTACGCGTACGCGGCGGCGATGTCGTCGTCCGACATCCGCGTGAAATGAATGTACGGAAACGCCGGGTAGAGCGGCTGGCCGTTGCGGCCGATGCCGGTGCGCAGCGCCCGGGCGAACGCATCGCGCGACCAGCGGCCGATCCCCGTTTCGGCGTCCGGCGTGATGTTGGTTGCATAGATCGTGCCGAACGGCGTCGCGAGCGGCAGCCCGCCCGCGAACGGCTTGCCGTCCTTCGCGGTGTGGCACACGATGCAGTCGCCGAGCGCGACGACGCGCGCGCCGGCGCGCACCAGTTGCGGATCGAACGACGCGGGAGCGGGCGGATCGATCGGCGCGATCGACGGCCGCACCATGATGCCGATCGCGACCGCGAGGCCGACGACCGCAATGCCGGCCGCGCCGAACCAGAGTCGTTTGTGCTTCATGCGCGCTCCATGCGACGCGGTGCGCCGCAAGTGATGCGAGGCGCGGCGACACCGGACGATGCGGGTCGGCCGTGCGGGGTCGTCCGATGCGGCCGCGAGCGTGTTGCCGAGCGGCGGTGATTGGCGGCGGGGATCATGTTGTCACTCCAGCAGTCGATAACGGGCGCAAGTGCCGTTCTGCGCGGCAGCTCATGAACGGCAGTCTACGCAGAGGCCGCCACCCTTGCCTGAAGCGGCGCTGAAACGTTCTGAACGGTGTCCGGCCCCGGATCGGCCGGGGGCTCGGCGCCGGGGCGGACGACGTGCGCGTTACGTCACGACCACCGCGCACGTCGCGTCACGACGGAATCTCGCCCGCGACGACTTCGTCCGCGTAGCACCAGATCCAGCGCTCGCCGGGCTCGATCGAGCGGACGAGCCGGTGGCCGGTGTCGTGGAAATGCCGGCTCGCGTGGCGATTCGGCGACGAGTCGCAGCAGCCGACGTGCCCGCAGATCAGGCACATCCGCAAATGCACCCAGCGGCTGCCCGATCTGATGCATTCCTCACAGTAGTCCTTGTCGGTGTCGAACACGCGTGCTTCGTCGAGATGCGTACAGGCGTTGGCCATCTTGCGCTCCGATGCCGGCGCGGGAGCGACGCTTGCGACGGGCCGGCGCGAGGCCGCAAGCGGGACGGATACGCGACATTGTGCGGCGTCGCGGCGCGGCCGGACCTTAATTGTCATGAAGCGGCCCGCGCGGCGCGTGCCGGCGGCGTACAGTCGCGGATGCGTCCGGCCGCGGCACCGCCGCACCGGCCGGACCGCATTCGACATCGACATCATCGGGAGGCGCTCATGGAGCAACCGCAACACGTGCGGATCGTCGGCCTGCCGCGCAGCCGGGACGCGTACGCGATCCGCGATTTCCTGCAGCGGCGCATGATCGCGTACGACTGGTGCGAGCTGACGTCGGACGCTGACTGCGCGCAGGTGCTCGGCATCGCGCCGCTTCGCGACATCCGGCTGCCGGTCGTGATCTTTCCGGACGGCTCGCGCCTGTACCAGCCGACGCTGGCCGAGATCGCCGCGCGGCTCGGCTGGGTCGCGCGGCCGCGCTTCGTCGAATACGACGTGTCGATCTACGGCGCGGGACCGGCCGGGCTGTCGGCGGCGGTCTACGCGGCGTCCGAAGGGCTGCGCGCGGTCGTGATCGAGCGCGGCGCGATCGGCGGGCAGGCCGGCACGAGTTCGCTGATCGAGAACTACATGGGCTTCCCCGACGGCATCCCGGGCGCGGAGCTTGCCGAACGCGCGCGCGAGCAGGCGGTGAAGTTCGGCGTCGAGCTGCTGACGATGCGCGAGGGCGTGCATGCGACGTTCGTCGACGGCAAGATCCGCGTCGAGCTCGCCGACGGGTCGATCCTGATCGCCCGCGCGAACATCTGCGCGACCGGCATCGAATATCGCAGCCTCGGGCTGCCGGAGGAACCGGCGTTTCTCAACGCGGGGCTGTTCTACGGCGCGGGGTCGAGCGAAGCGCCGATGTGCGCGGGCGAGCAGGTGTTCATCGTCGGCGGCGGCAATTCGGCCGGCCAGGCCGCGATGAATTTCTCCCGGCATGCGCGCCAGGTGACGATGCTCGTGCGCGGCGCGTCGCTCGCCGACACGCTGTCGCGCTACCTGATCGACCGGATCGAACGCACGCCGAACATCGAGGTCCGCTACCGGTCGAGCGTCGCCGCGCTGCACGGCGACGGCTGGCTCGACGCGATCGAGCTTCGCTCGGCGGACGGCACGCGCGAACGGCTGCCGGCCACGCGCCTGTTCGTGTGCATCGGCGGCGCGCCGAATACCGACTGGGCGAGGGACACCGACATCATTCGCAATCCGGACGGTTATCTCGTCACCGGCGGCGATCTGTACGATTGTCCGGCGTTCGAGCGCGTATGGCCGCTCGAGCGCCGGCCGTACCACCTGGAAACCAGCGTGCCGGGATCGTTCGCGGCCGGCGACGTGCGATCGGGCTCGGTCAAGCGCGTCGCGTCGGCGGTCGGCGAAGGCGCGATGGCCGTGACCTTCGTGCACCGGTTTCTCGGCGAGGATGCGCATCGGCTCGCGCGCGCGTGACGCGCTCGCGGGCCGTTCGATGCGTTCATCGCGCGTCGGCTTGCGTCGCGTCGCGCAACCCGCCCCGGCCGGCGTGCGCCGGCGGCGTCCACCCGCCGCCCAACGCACGCACGAGGCTCACCGTCGCGACGGCCAGCGCCTGCCGGCTGTGAATCAGCTGGCGCCGCGCATTCAGTGCGTCGCGATCGGCGTCGATCACTTCCAGGTAGCTGACGTAACCGTGCGCGTAGCGGCTCAGCGATAGCCGCGCCGCCGCGTCCGTCGCGCGCGCCGCACTGTCGTAGCGCACGATCCGTTCCTTTTGCGCGGCGATGTCGTTGAGCGCGTCCTGCACGTCGCGCAACGCACCGATCGCGGTCGCGCGATAGTCGGCGTCGGCGACGTTCGTGCCGGCTCGCGCGGCGGCCACCGCGGCATCGCGCTTGCCGCCGTCGAACAGCGTCAGCGCGACGTTCGCGCCGAGACTCCACAGCGAGCTGTTGCGGTCGAGAAACGAGCGCAGGTCGCGGGTGGCGAAACCGCCGTCGGCGGTCAGCGTCAGCGTCGGCAGCCACGCGGTGCGCGCGATGCCCAGCTCGAGCGACGCCGCATCGGCGCGCCGTGCCGCCGCGAATACGTCCGGGCGTTGGGCGAGCAGCGCGGACGGCAATCCGGCCGGCACCTCCGGCACCTGCACGGGCACGGCGCCGGTATCGACGTCGAACGCGGTCGGCGACACGCCGGTCAGCACCGCGAGGGCGTCGACGAGGTTCTCGCGCAGCCGGCGGCTTTCCGCGAGATCGGCATGCGCGGTATCGAGATCGGCCGACGCGCGCAGCCCGTCGAGATCGCTCGCCGCGCCGGCCCGCACGCGGGCGGCGATCACGTCGAGCGCGGTGCGCCGCAGCCCGATCGCGCGCACGAGCGTCACGAGATCGTCGTCGACGTAGCGCAGCGTCAGGTAGTCGACGGCCACTTCGGTCGCCACCCGCAGACGCACCGCATCGCGATCGGCCGCCGCCTGCAGCAGGTTCTGTTCGCCGACGTCGGCATCGCCGCGCAAGCGGCCCCATAGATCGACTTCGTAGCTCGCGGCGACGGGCACCGACCAGTTGTGCATCGTGCGCTTCGGCAGCGCGTTGTCGACCGTGCCGGACACCCGCGTGCGGCTGAACGACGGGTCGACGCGCACGGTCGGCGCCAGCGCGGCTTCGCGCACGCCGAGCAGCGCCTGCGCCTGGTCGACGCGCGCGGCCGCCGCGCGGATGTCGAGGTTGTGCGCGAGTGCGGCGTCGACGAGGCGGCCGAGTTGCGAGTCACCGAACCACGCCGGCCACGCGGCGAGCGACGGTGCGTGCGCATCGGTCGCCGGATCGGCATGACGGAACCGGTCGGTTTCGACCGGGACGGGCGCGAGCGGCTGCGGCGCGATCGAGCACGCGGCCAGCAGGCTCGCGGCGAGCAGGGCGAAGACGCGCGTCATCGCGATTCGCTGCCGGGTTGCAGTGTGACGACGACCGACAGCCCGGGCCGGATGCGCGGCTCCGTCGCGGCGGGGCCGTCGAGCAGGATCTTCACGGGCACGCGCTGCGTGACCTTCGTGAAATTGCCGGTCGCGTTGTCGGGCGGCAGCAGCGCGAACTGCGCGCCGGTCGCGGGCGACAGGCTGTCGATGCGGCCGCTGAACGCGCGCTCCGGCAGCGCATCGAAGCGCAGTTGCACGGCGTCGCCGGCGCGCACGTGCCGTAGCTGCGTCTCGCGGAAATTGGCGACGATCCACGGATGCGGCTCGACCAGCGTGAGCAGCGCCTGGCCGGGCGCGACATGCTCGCCGGTCTCGACGGTCTTCTTGCCGACGTAGCCGTCCGACGGCGCGACGACCGCCGTGTAGCCGAGTTGCAGCAGCGCGTCGCGCAACTCGGCGTCGTTCTGGCTCGACGCGGCCTCGGCGGCCTGAGCGGCGGCGAGCGCGCTGCGCCGTTGCGCATCGGCCGCCGCGACGCGCGCGCGGGCCGACTTGCGGGCGGCGTCGGCCGCATCGAACTCCTGCTTCGACAGGCCGCGCGGCGTCTCGCGAGTCAGTTCGCGTGCACGGGCGTAATCGAGTTCGGCCTTTTCGGCATCGGCGTGCGCCGACACGAGCGCCGCGTCCGCCTGCTCGATCAGCGCGCGTGCGCGGCTCGCATCGGCATGCGCCTGGGCGACGCGGGCGCGCTGCGCCGCGACGCGCACGTCGAAGTCGCGCCGGTCGATCTGCACGAGCGCGTCGCCCGCATGCACGAACTGGTTGTCGTCGACGAGCACATGCTCGACCGTGCCGGCGACGCGCGGCGAGATCACGTGCAGATGGCCGGTCACGTACGCGTCGTCGGTGCCGCGATCGCGTGCGTAGAACTCGTACACGAGCAGTGCGACCAGCAGTAGCGCGATCACGGCGATCGCGACGACGGCCAGTCGCCGGGAACGCGCGGGCGCAGCGGGCGATGGCGCGGGGGTGGGTGGGGTCATGATCGGCAAACTCCATCGTACGGGCAGGATTTGACGCACCGCGTTATGCTTGCGCCAGCTTGACAGGCGGGAGCCGCTCGACGATGAACACGACGTTCGCCACCGGCAGTGCCGTGCCGGCGCCGGCCGCAGGCCCGGCCTCCGACATCCCGACGTTTCGGTCGATCGCCGCGATCGCGGCCGTGCTGCTCGGCGCGATCATCGCGACGCTGACGTCGCGCATCACGTCGCTCGGGCTGGCCGACGTGCGCGGCGCGCTCGGGATCGGCTTCGACGAAGGCGCGTGGATCAACACCGCGTTCACCGCGTCGCAGATGTTCGTCGGGCCGCTCGCGATCGCGGCGGCCTTCATGTTCGGCACGCGCCGCGTGCTGGTCGCGGGCGCCGTGGTGTTTCTCGGCGCGGAAACCGTGCTGCCGCTGTGCACGCAATTCGGCGCGTTCATCGTGTGCCAGGCGATCGCGGGGCTCGCGTCCGGCGTGTTCGTGCCGCTGACGGTCGGCTTCGTCGTGCGCACGCTGCCGCCGCGGCTGATTCCGTTCGGCATCGCCGCGTATGCGATGAATCTCGAGATGTCGCTGAACCTGTCGGCCACGCTCGAAGGCTGGTACAGCGAACATTTGAGCTGGCGCTGGCTGTTCTGGCAGAACGCGGCGCTGACCGTGCCGTTCATCGCATGCCTGATGCTGTCGCTCGCCGACGAGCCGATCAAGCGCTTCGCGTCGGGCATCGATGCGCGCGGGATGCTGCTCGGCGCGGGCGGGTTCGCGTGCCTGTGCATCGCGCTCGACCAGGGCGAGCGGCTGTTCTGGCTGCAGTCGCCGCTGATCGTCGCGTTGCTGGCCGCGGGCATCCTGATGATCGCCGCGTTCCTGATCCACGAACTCGCGTCGCCGCGCGCCGGGTTGGATCTCGGCTACCTCGCGCGGCCCAACATCGCGCTGCTGATCGTGCTCGTCGGCCTCGTGCGTTTCACCGTGCTCAACACGAGCTTCATCCCGTCGCTGTTCCTCGCGAGCACGTACGGGCTGCGCCCGCTGCAGATCGGCGACACGCTGCGCTGGATCGCGATCCCGCAACTGCTGTTCGCGCCGTGCGTCGCGCTGCTGCTGCAGCGGGTCGATCCGCGCCGGCTGATCGTCGCCGGCTTCGCGATGGTGGCGATCGCGTTCGCGCTCGGCTCGCGGCTCACGCCGGTGTGGGCCGAGCCCGACTTCATTCCGTCGCAGCTGCTGCAGGCGCTCGGTCAGACGATGGCGCTCACGTCGGTCATCTTCTTCTTCGGCAAGCACGTGACGGCCGAGCACGCGTTGACGTTCGGCGCGGTCGTGCAGGCGACGCGCCTGCTGAGCGGGCAGCTCGGCACGACGTCGATCGCGGTGATTCAGCGGATCAGGGAGGCTACCCATTCGAATCTCGTCGGTCTGCATGTGTCGCTGTCGGATCCCGAAACGCTCGAACGGCTGCGGGCCGGCGCGGCGTCGCTGGTCGCGCATGGCGCCACGTTCGCGACCGGCAACCAGGCGGCCTATGCGCTCGTCGATCGCGCGGTGCGCGTGCAGGCCACGACGCTCGCGCTGGCCGACAACTTCCGGGTGGCGATGGCATTCGCGCTCGCCGGCGCGCTGCTCGGCATCCTGCTGCGCCCGGTGCGGGCGCCGTAAGTGTGGCACCGGGCGGCCTGAAATTTCCTGAAAAGTCCTGAACGGCGCGTCCGTCGCGGCGGCATGCGCGCCGCCGCGACGGACCGCGTGCTTACGCCTGCAGGAACGCAAGCAGCTCGGCGTTGATGCGATCGGCGTTCACGACGCACATGCCGTGCGAGCCGCCTTCGATCACCTTCAGCACCGCGTGCTTCACGATCTTCGACGACAGCCGGGCCGAATCGTCGATCGGCACGATCTGGTCGTCGTCGCCGTGCAGCACGAGCGTCGGCACGTCGATCTTCTTCAGGTCGTCGGTGTAGTCGACTTCCGAGAACTCCTTCACGCACAGGTACTGGCCGTGGATGCCGCCCATCATGCCCTGCGACCAGAATGCGTCGATGGTGCCCTGCGACACCTTCGCGTTCGGCCGGTTGAAGCCGAAGAATGGCACGGCGAGATCCTTGTAGAACTGCGAGCGGTTCTCCGCGACGTTCTTGCGGATGCCGTCGAATACTTCCATCGGCAAGCCGCCGGGATTGGTCGGCGACTTCACCATCTGCGGCGGCACCGCGCCGATCAGCACCGCCTTCGCCACGCGCTTCGTGCCATGGCGGCCGATGTAGCGCGTAACTTCGCCGCCGCCGGTGGAGTGGCCGACGAGCGCGGCTTCGCGCACGTCGAGCGCGTCGAGCAGCGCGGCGAGATCGTCCGCATACGTGTTCATGTCGTTGCCGCGCGACGGCTGGCCCGAACGGCCGTGGCCGCGGCGGTCGTGCGCGATCACGCGATAGCCGTGCTGCACGAGGAACAGCATCTGCGCGTCCCACGCGTCCGCGCACAGCGGCCAGCCGTGCGAGAACACGACCGGGCGGCCGCTGCCCCAATCCTTGAAGTAGATCTGCGTGCCGTCCTTGGTGGTGATCGTGTTCATCGTGTGCGCTCCTGAGTGGGCCGAAGAGGGGCTGTGGGACGGCGTGCCGGCCGCGGCCGCCATGGCGGGCAGCGCGGCTGCGGCAACGGCCGTCGCGCCGGCGAGCAGCATGTCGCGGCGGCGGGCCGACGAAACGGCGTCGGTCTGTTCGGGATGCATCTGGACTCCTGAGGTATGCGGCGGCGAGGCCGCACGGGATGGTGGATCGGTGGCGGCTGGTCGCGGCCATCCCGCCCGGCAGCCGGCCGGCGTGCGCCGTCGCGCGTCGATGGTGGCGCGCGGACGAACGAATGCCGTCGGGAGCGTAATCCGGCGCGGTGCGCGCCGTACTGAAATCCGGCTGAATTCTCTTGAACGCCGCGGCGCCGCCAACGGATTTGCCGCACTGCAGAAAAATTAAGGCCGCGACCGGGACTCTTCAGCGAACGGCGGCTATCGTCAGCATCGGGTCATCGGCACACGTCGCGCGCCACGCGAACGGGGCCGACCGGCCCGCGCCGCCCGTCACCTGCCTGGATAAGCCGCCATGGACGCCTTCAATCGCTGGGAGCACATGATCACGTCGCTCGGACCGCTATCTGCCACGGGCGTCCGGATGCCGCCGCTGCCGCGCACGCGAGAGGCGGACGGCTCGCGTCGCCCGCATCGGGACGATGCGCCGGTGCCGTCGAGCGGCGACGTGCGCCGCCGCAGCGCGATCGTCGCCGTCGAGCGGCAGACCGATTCGTCGATGCTGGTGTCGTGGAGCGATCCGACGCGCTGCCGCTACGACGAACAACGCTGGATCAGCGCGAAGGCGCGCCGGCTGGCGCGCTGCGCGCTCACCGGGCAACCGATCCGGGTCGGCGACGCGATCTACAAACCCCAGTGGCGCGGCGAGAAACGCCCCGCGAACTGCCGCGAGATGGTGCTCGCGACGGCGCTCGAGCAGTTCGTCGCCCGGCAGTCCCGGGCATGACGCGCCGCGCCGCACGCTTCGGCCGCGTCCGTGGGCGCGGCCTCCCTACTCGAAAGGAACCTTCATGAGCACGTTCACCACCCGCGACGGCGTGTCGATCCACTACAAGGACTGGGGCAGCGGCCGCCCGGTCGTGTTCATTCACGGCTGGCCGCTGAATGCCGACATGTGGGACGTGCAGATGCATCATCTGGCGTCGCACGGCCTGCGCGGCATCGCGTACGACCGGCGCGGCTTCGGGCGGTCCGATCAACCGTGGAGCGGCTACGACTACGACACGCTGGCCGACGATCTCGCGACGCTGCTCGAGACGCTCGACCTGCATGACGTGACGCTCGTCGGCTTTTCGATGGGCGGCGGCGAGGTGGCGCGCTACATCGGCCGGCACGGCACGCGCCGCATCGCGAAGGCGGTGCTGATCGGCTCCGTGACGCCGCTCGTCGCGCGCCGCGACGATCATCCGGAAGGCGTGGACGTCGCGGTATTCGACGGCATTCGCGCGGGTATCGTGGCCGATCGCGCGGCGTTCTTCGACGGCTTCTGGCCGCTCTTTACCGGTTCGAACCGCGACGGTTCGACGGTGTCGCGAGCGGCGCTCGGCTGGACCTCGGTGATGGCGTTGCAGGGCGGGCTGAAGGGCACGCTCGAGTGCGTTCGCGCATTTTCCGAAACCGATTTCCGTGCCGACCTGCAACGGTTCGACGTGCCGACGCGCGTGATTCACGGCGACGACGACCAGACGGCGCCGCTCGCGCTGACCGGCGCCGCGACCGCGAAACGCGTGCCGAATGCGACGCTGAGCGTCTATGAAGGCGGCCCGCATGCGCTGTACCTGACGCATGCGGCCCGGCTGAACGACGAATTGCTGGCGTTCGCGCAGGACTGAGCTCCGCGACGCCGACCGGCGGCGGCGCGGGGCACGCGCCGCCCGTTTCGCATGGCGCAGCGCGCCGGAAGCGCACGCAAATGAGCCGACGGATATTCGGCCGGCACGATAGAGGCGCCCGAAAATAAACCGGCCGTGCGAATCGAAAAGAAAATGCGCCGTATTTCTCCGCGCGAAAAACATTTCGTCTGATATATCGAAATCGAATTCATGGACGCATGCACGATTTGCACGTGAAACGTGCGTGGCCTCGCCGTATTTCGGTGCCCGGGCGGTGCTCGGGCGCAAACAGCGCCGCGCGGCGGTATTTTTCGTCATTTCAAAAAATTCGAGCCGTTCATTCTGATAATTTGAATCATTCGACCATGCAAATACCGTAGCATTGATGCGGAACCGGCACCCGATTTCAGTGGGGCGCCGTTGAATGTCACCCTCAAGAAATTCTCATGATCCGGATTGGAACACTTCACGTTTTTCTCGACAGACGTGAAATTCGTTCGAACGGCAAGCTGCTGCGCATCGGCAGCCGCGCATTCGAAATTCTCGAGCTGTTGATTCGGGCGAACGGTGCGCTGGTATCGAAAGACGACATCATGCAGCGCGTATGGCCGCACACCGTGGTGGAGGAAAACAACCTGCAGGTGCACATCGCGTCGCTGCGCAAGGCGCTGGCCGGCGACCGCAACCTGATCGTGACGGTGCCGGGCCGAGGCTATCGGCTGGTCGCCGGGCAGGACGACGGCGATGCGCCCGTGCGTCCCGCGACGTGGCGGCCGTCCGCGGCGCCGAGCACGCTGTTCGGCCGCGAACAGACGGTCGCCGACGTGCTGGCCGCGCTGCAGGGCGCGCGCGTCGTGACGCTGGTCGGCGCGGGCGGCATCGGCAAGACGCGCGTCGCGATCGAAGCGGCGGCGCGCGCCGACGCACGCTTTCCGGAAGGCACCGTATTCGTTTCGCTCGCGACCGTCGCGTGTCCGCGCTTCGTGCCGGACGCGCTGGCCGGCGCGTTCGGCATCACGCAGCCGACCGGGTCGCTGACCCTCGAAGCGGTGCTCGCCAGCGTCGCACGTCGCCGGATGCTGCTCGTGCTCGACAATTGCGAGCACCTGCTCGACGCCGCCGCGCAAATCGCGAGCGCGCTCACCGATGCGGACGACGGGCTGTGCGTGCTCGCGACGAGCCGCGAATCGCTGCGCATCCACGGCGAGCGCGTGTGCCCGGTGCCGCCGCTCGACGTCCCCGACGAAGGTGCCGGTGATCGCGAGGCGATGAATGCCAGCGCGGTGCAGTTGTTCGCGGCGCGGGCCCGCGCGGCCGATCCGCGTTTTCCGCTCGACGCGCGCAGCCTGGCGTTGATGGCGTCGGTCTGCCGTCGGCTCGACGGCCTGCCGCTCGCGATCGAGCTGGCGGCGGCCCGCGCCGCCGTGCTGGGCATCGACGTGCTGGCCGCCCATCTCGACGATCACTTTCGGCTGCTGACCGGCGGTTTTCGCACCGCGTTGCCGCGCCACCAGACGCTGCAGGCGATGTACGACTGGAGCTACCGGTTGCTCGGAGACGCTGAGCGCCTGCTGCTGCGATGGCTCGGCGTGTTTCGCGACGGTTTCTCGATCGAGGCCGTGCGCGAGGTCGTCGGCGCCAACGGGCTGGCCGGCGCCGATCTGCTCGATACGATCGCCGGCCTCGTGTCGAAATCGCTGGTGATCCTCGAAACCGCGCACGGCGTGCCGCGCTACCGGCTGCTGACGACCACGCGGGCCTACGCGCAACAGCAGCTCGACAGTCACGGCGAGGGCGCGGCCGCGGCGCGCGCGCACGCGACCTACTTCCTCGCGTTGTTCCGGCGCGCGGCCCACGATGGCGACGCGCCGGGCAGCGGGCCGGAGGGCGCGACCCGGCTGGATGCGGTCCGGCGCGAGCTCGGCAATCTGCGTGCCGCGCTCGACTGGGCATTTTCGGCGCAGGGCGACGCGGCGCTCGGCATCGCGCTTACGGCCGTCGCGGTGCCGTGCCTGTTCGATCTGTCGCTCGTCGACGAATGTCGCGAGCGCGCGCGCGTCGCGCTCGATGCGATGCGCGACGCGGATGCAACCGGGGTGTCCGACGATGCGCGCGTGCGGGTGCTGGCTGCGTATGCGGCGGCGCTCGCGCATACCGCAGGGTCGACGCAGGTCGTGCACGATGCGTGGTCGGAGGTGCATGCACTCGGATTCGATGCGGCCGAGGCCGAACTGCCGTCGCGCGAGTCGTGACGCCGGCTTCGTGCGCGTCTCCCGTATTTCAGAACGATTCAGCCCGGATACAGGGCGGCGGCGGGCGGCGCGCGTAGATTGCGTGAACGGCGCGTGCCGACACCCCGTCGGCACGCGTGCGCATCGACCACGTGCGCTCGCCGACGTCGCGCGATCCCGCTGAACGCCGGCGCGGCGAAACGCCCGGTGCACGCGTCGCCGTGCATCCCGCTCAACCGACGAACCGCGCATGAAACCTGACCAACCCGACCTTTCCCGGCACGCGACCGATCTCGGCCTGCTGTTCCTGCGCGTCGCCGCCAGCGTGCTGTTGCTCGTCGTGCACGGCTTGCCGAAGATCGTGCATTACACGGCCGAAGCCGCGGCCATCGAAGATCCGTTCCATCTCGGCCGCACGCTGTCGATCCTGTTCGCGATCTTCGCGGAGGTCGTGTGCCCGGTCTTCATGATCGTCGGTCTGTACCCGAGGCTGGCGGCGCTGCCGGTGATGATCGTCACGCTCGTCGCGCTGGTGTTCGTCCACCCCGACTGGCCGCTGCGCGATGCGCAGTTCGCGTGGATGCTGCTGATCCTGTTCGGTACGATCGCGATCGCGGGCGCCGGCCGCTACGTGTTGCCGCTGCCGGGCGTCATGCGCCGGCGCGCCTAGCCGCAGCCAGCGCGTCGGCGGCCCGCACGCCATGTGCCCGACGATTCCGTCCGCGCGGCGACGTACGTGCTGCCGCGCCCATCCTTTCGCGCGCCGCGCGTACGCTCCGACATGTTGAATTTCTCCGATACGGCGCTCTACGGCGCGCCGATCGTGCTGGCCGATCTCGCCGCGTGGCGGCTGGTCGGGCGCGATCGCGCCGTGGCGCGCGCCATCCGGCGCTGTGCGGCGTTCGCCGCGTTGACCGCCGTGCTGTTCGCGACCGGCGTAAGCCCGCTCGCCGTGCCCGCGTCGCTCGGCGGGCTCGACCGGATCGTGGTCCAGGCCGTCTGCATCGCGTGGTGGCTCCAGTGCGCGATCGTGTTCAGCCTGCTGCTCAACCATCTGCTGCTGCCGCATGCGTGGCGCAATCAGCGGCTGTTTCATGACATCGCCGAAGCCATCGTGTTCGGCGCGGCCGCGGTGGCCGCGCTCGGCTACGTGCTCGGCCTGCCGTTGAGCGGCCTGGTCGCGACCTCCGGCGCCGTGGCGGTGATACTCGGCCTCGCGCTCCAGAACACGCTGAACGACGTGTTCTCCGGGCTCGTGCTGAATACCACGCAACCGTTCCGGCTCGACGATACCGTCTCGATCGGCGAGCTCGAAGGGCGCATCGTCGAGAGCAACTGGCGTGCGACGAAGCTGATCGACAACCTCGGCAACCTGGTCGTCGTGCCGAACAGCACCGCGGCGCGCGCGACGATCGTGAATCTCAGCGAACCCGCGGCCCTGCACGGCGTGACGCTCGCGCTCGACCTCGATCCCGCGGTGCGGCCGGCGGTGGCCGTCGGTGCGCTGGAGCGGGCCGCGGCGAGTTCGCTCGACGTGCTCGCGCGCCCCGCGCCGATCGCGGTCGTGAAGGCGTTCCGCGCGAATGCGATCCAGTACGAACTCGTCTGCTACGTCGACGCGCTGCAGAAGAAAATCACCGTGCGCAACGCGCTCTACGATCTCGCGCATCGGCATCTGGCCGCGGCGGGCGTCGCGTGGCGGCCGCTAGCAGGCTCAGCGCCGGCGTCCGTATCGACCTCGCCAGGGCAGCCGGTATCGCGTCGGCTACTGCTGTTGCGCGCGGTCGAATTGTTCGCGCGCGTGGACGACGACGATCTGGCCGTGCTGGCCGATGCGCTGGTCGCGCGTTCGTTCGGCAAGGGCGACGTGATCTATGCGTCGAATGCGGAATCGCGCGTGCTGACGATCGTCGAATCGGGCGTCGCGGCGGTGTTCGTGCCGGGTGCGTCCGGCGATGTCGAAGTCCGGCGGATGGCGCCGGGCGATGCGATCGGGCAGTCCGTCGTGCTCGCCGGCACGCGGCTGCATGCGACCGTTCACGCGGTGACCGCGATGACCGTGCATCAGCTTCGCAGCGAGGATCTGTCGGCACTGATCGCGAGGAAGCCGGCGCTCGGCAGGCTGATGTGCGAGTCGCTCACCGACCATATCGCGACCGAGGAGCGGATGATGATTCCGCCGGTCGAGAAGGCGCACGCGGGGTTCAGCCTGATCGGCTGGCTCGAGAAGGAAATGAAGCGGCTGCACGATTCGCTCGGCTGACGTGCGGCCGGATCGCGAGGGGCGCCGGCATGCCGTGAAACGCGCGCGTCAGTCCGGCGTCGTGAAACGATCGACGAGATCGGGCTGGTCGAGTTGCTCGACCCACCAGTGCAGCGCGCGGCCCGCCTCGTCGCCGCGCCACGCGAGATAGCAGTGCGTGGTATCGCGCATGCCGGTCACCTGGCGCGCGACGAGCTTGCCGTCGGCGATCGCGCGCGCCGCGATGCATTCCGGCAGCGTGCCGACCGCGAGCCCTTCGCATTGCGCTTCCAGCTTCGCGGCCAGCGTCGGTACCGCGAGATACGGCTGGCCCGCATCGATCGCGACCGACTGCGGCTGCAGTTCGCGCGACGTATCGCTGATCACCGCGCCGCGATACTGGACGACCGACGCCATCGCCAGCGGTTCGGGCAGCGCCGCGAGCGGATGGGACGGCGCGACCGCGAACACGTGTTTCAGCGAGCCGATCGGCCGTGCGACGATGCCCGGCAATTCCGGCGGTTCGCCCGCCGCGCCGACGACGAGATCCGCCCGCCGCGAAATCAGCGCATCCCACGCGCCGCCGAGCACTTCCGTCGACAGCCGCAACCGCGTGTCCATCCCGAGCGCGTAGAACCGGTGGACGTACGGCCACAGCGCGTCGAACGGCAGGATTTCGTCGATACAGACGCGGACTTCCGTTTCCCAGCCCTGTTGCGCGCGCAGCGCCTTCATTTCGAGCTGCTCGGCCGCACGCAGCAGGCGCCGGCCTTCCTCGACGACGATGCGGCCCGCATGCGTGAGCTTCGCGCGCCGTCCGCTGCGGTCGAACAGCGCCACGCCGAGATCGCTTTCGAGTTTCTGCACCAGGTAGGTGAGCGCGGACGGGACACGATGCAGCAGTTCCGCTGCTTCGGCAAAGGTGCCGGTGCGGTCGATCGCGTCCAGGGCTTCGAGCGCTTCGAATGACAGCTTCATCGAAAATTCCGGTAGGGGGTGGCTGGCGCATCATACCAGTGCGGGGTGCGGCGCGAGCAGCGTGCGTCGCCGCGATTTGCTAGAGTGATAAGCCTCGTTCATTCAGCTTCCCGCCTCGCCCCATGAGCGCCCCTCAGCCGGATACCGCATCGTCCGATTTCATCCCCGCCGACGTCAGGCAGACCGTCGTCACGCAAGCGTTGCCGAACGGGCAAATCGGTATCGTCCGGCTCAAGACCTTGCGCAGGAACATGGGGCTGACCGCGCCCTATGAACTCGAGAATACGGATCTGATCGTGCTGCAGTTGCACCCGTTCGGCGAGCAGGATCTGTGGCTCGACGGCCGCCCCGCACCGTTCGTTCCGTATGACGCGGGAACCGTGTCGATCTACGATCTCGACCGTCGCTGGGTGGCCGATCTCCAGGGCGCGTTCGATTGCCTGCATTTCCATCTGCCGCGCCACACGCTCGAGGAAACGGTCGACGACCTCGGCGGCCGGCAGCGGCCGCAGCTTTATCTGCCGCCGCATCTGAGCACCCACGATTCGGTCATCCATGCGCTCGGACACGCGCTGCTGCCCGCGCTGGCCCGGCCCGCTGAAGCGTCCCAGATCTTCATCGATCACGTGGGGCTGGCGTTTCAGGCGCACGTCGCGCATCGTTACGGCGGCGTCGGCGAACGGCGGGAAAGGTCGGACGGCAAGCTCACGCCGTCGCAGGCGCGCCGCGCGAAGGAGTTGCTGCTCGCGCACCTCGACGGCAACATCGGCCTGGCCGACGTGGCGAGCGCGTGCGGGCTGTCGCGCGGCCATTTCGTCAAGGCGTTTCATCGAACGACCGGGCTGCCGCCGCATCGCTGGCTCATCGTGCAGCGCGTCGAACGGGCGAAGGAATGGATGCGCGACCCGAACATGCCGTTGAGCATGATCGCCGTTGCGTGCGGCTTCGCCGATCAGAGCCATTTCTCGCGAACGTTTACGCGGTTGACCGGTGTCACGCCTCGTCGGTGGCGCGCGGACCACACGTGATCGTCGCGACGCGGATGCGGGGCGCGGCATGACAACCGCGGCGACGTGCAGGCATGCAACTTGCGCGGCCGCACGGGCCGCACTACTTTGGAGAGATTTCCATGAAACGACGCTGGCCGCGACAACCGATGCTCGTGATGGGTGTGTTCGCAACGTTCGGGCTGCACGCAGCCGTTGCATCGGCGGCGCCCGAAGTCTCGATCAGCCGAGCCGATTACGGGACGACCGCGACCGGGCAGGCGGTGAGCCAGTACACGCTCGCGAACCGGCGCGGCGTGACGCTGAAAGTCATCACGTACGGCGGTATCGTGACCGCGCTCGACGTGCCCGACCGCACCGGGCACGCGGCCGACATCGTGCTCGGCTTCGATTCGCTGCGCGACTACGAGGCGCACAACGGCAACATCCATTTCGGCGCGCTGATCGGCCGGTATGCGAACCGCATCGCGGGCGGGCGCTTCGCGCTCGACGGCAAGACGTGGAAGCTGCCGGTCAACGACGGGCCGAACACGCTGCACGGCGGCCCCGACAGTTTCGACGCGAAGGTCTGGACGGTCACCGGCACGCACAGCGACGCGACCGGTTCGAGCGTCACGCTGCGCTACGTGAGCCCCGACGGCGAGAACGGCTTCCCCGGCACGTTGACGACGGACGTGACCTATACGCTGACCGGCGACAACCAGATCCGCATCGACTACCGCGCCACGACGGACAAGAACACGGTCGTCAACCTGACCAACCACAGCTACTTCAATCTGGCCGGGCAGGCGGGCGGCAGCGTCGAGCGGCAACTGATCGAGATCGCCGCATCGCGCTTCACGCCGACCGACGATACGTCGATTCCGACCGGGCAACTGGCGAGCGTCGCGGGCACGCCGATGGACCTGCGCCAGCCGACGCCGATCGGCGCGCATTTGCGCGATGCGTATCCGCAGCTCGCGATCGCGCATGGCTACGACCAGAACTGGGTGCTCGACCAGGGCGGCCAGCCGGCGCCGGCGTTCGCCGCGCGTGCCTACGACCCGGCGTCGGGGCGTTTCCTCGAGCTGTACACGACGCAGCCGGGGCTGCAGTTCTATACGGCCAACGGGTTGAACGGCAGCGTCGCGGGCAAGGGCGGCACGGTCTACCGGCAAACCGATGCATTCGCGCTGGAAGCCGAGCATTTCCCCGATTCGCCGAATCATCCGGCCTTCCCGTCGACGGCGCTCAAGCCGGGCGAGACGCTGCACGAAGTGACGGTGTGGCGGGTGGGCGCGCGATGAGCGGCGGCGTCGGCGGGCGCGCGGCGATCACACGTTGATCACGCCGCGCCCGAGTTCGATCACGCGCCCGCCGACGCCGATTTTGCCCGCGGCATCGACCGACAAGTGCAGCAGGCAGGGCCGGCCGACGGCTTCGCCTTGCTCGACCCGAAGCGCGGCCGGCAGATCGTGACTGGCCGCAAGCAGCCAGCCGCCCAGGTTCGCACAGGCCGAACCGGTGCCCGGATCTTCCGACACGCCGCCGCCTTGCTTCACGAAGAAGTAGCGGGACACGACCGTCCCCGGGCGTGCGTCGTCGAACGCGAATACGTACGCGGTCCTGCGGCCGAGGCTGCTTGGCGGCCAGATGTCGACGCGTGCGCCGTCGGGCCGCGCGCGCCGCACGGCGGCCGGGTCCTTGAGCGCGACCAGCAACTGGTCGGCGCCGGTATTGACCCACAGCGGCGGCGCGAGCAGATCGTCCTCGGTGAGCCCGAGCAGCGCCGCGACCTGCGCATCGGGCAACGTGCACGGCGCCGTGTTCGGCATGCCGGCGTGCGGCGCGATGAAGGTCCACACGTCGTCGCGCGCGGTGACGTCGACGACGCCGGCCTTGAATTCGAGCGACAGCGCATCGCCGGCATTCAGCCGCTCGCGCACGACGTGCGCGGTGCCGAGCGTCGGATGGCCCGCGAAAGCCATCTCGTAGCCGGGCGTGAAGATCCGCACACGTGCATGTGCCCGATCGGACGGCAGCACGAAGGTCGTCTCGGACAGGTTGAACTGCACGGCCAGCGCCTGCATGGTCGCGTCGTCCATGCCGCGCGCATCGTCGAACACGCACAGCGGATTGCCGCCGAACGTCGATTCGGCGAAGACGTTCAGCAGGCGAAAGGTGTATTGGGTCATCGATATCTCGTCGAGGTCAGCCCCGCTTGTCGGGCGGTGCAAGCATCGCCTGCATGTCGGGATGCTTCAGCACTTTCCGGTATTCCGCCGGACCCATTGCGTCGATCAGTACGCGGCCGCTCACGTCGGCCTTGATGTACTCGACCGCGAGCAGCGCGATGACCGGATTGGTCGTCAGCGTCGCCTGGTCGGGCGACTGATCGCCGAATTCCGCGACCACTGCCTCGGTGTCGTCCGCGACCGCGACGGCCAGCCGCCGTCCGGAGAGCCGAAGTCTCGCGCTGGCGCCGCATTTGGCCATGTCGTAGTGACGCGGCCCGTTGAGCGTGCGCGTGCCGTAGATCGCCACGTGCGTATCGACGCCGCGCGCCGCGGCCGCTTCGAGCAGTGGCCCGAGATCGTCGATCTCTTCGTCCCAGACGCCCGCGAAGATTTCCGTTTTCGCCTGGTCGATCACGCGCACGAAGGCGCTGACGATCGCCTCCCGCCCGCTCAACGACCAGACCAGCCCCGGCTCTTGCCGCACCGGCAGCCGGTCGAGCGCGCCCGCCGCCAGCTCGAGATCCGCGTTGAAACGTGTGCGCAATTCTTCCAGCAGCGAGCGGTGCGGCACGGCGGCATAGCGGACCGGTTCGGAGCGGTTGACGAGCACCGCGCCGCGCGCCTCCAGGCGGCCGAGGGTCTCGTAGACCTTCGATGGCGGCATGCCGGCGCGCCGGCCGACTTCCGCCCCCGTCAACGCGGCTTGGCCGACGAGCGCCGCGTACGCCTGCGCCTCGTATTGCGTGAAGCCAAGCCGGATCAGGGACGTGATCAGTTCCGCGTTTTCGTTCATGTGGATGGACTCGGATGGCCGTGATCAGCATCACGGCGGTGCTTGATTAACTACCGGAGTAGTATAAAATCGATCTCACTTACTACCGAAGTAGTAAGTGAGATTTCCAAACCTTGCCAAGGAGGATCATCAAGATGCGTCAACGGATCAGTACCGGCTCCCCGTGGGAGCCGAAGGTGGGCTATTCGCGTGCCGTGGTCGTCGACAACACGATCTACGTGTCGGGGACGGCCGGCAAAGGCGACGACGTATATGCGCAGACGCGCGATGCGTTGGCGACGCTCGGCAAGGTCCTCGCGGACAGCGGATTCGCGCTGTCGGATGTCGTCCAGAGCCGGCTGGTGGTCGCCGACTTCGACCATTGGGAAGACGCGGCACGTGCGCACGGCGAGATATACGGCGAGATCCGGCCGGCGTTCTCGCTGGTCCATGCGTTGCCGTTCGTCGATCCGGAGATTCGGGTCGAAGTCGAGGCGATCGCGGTCCGGCCCGTCGCATGACGGTCGCCGGCCCGCACGCGTACCTGTCCCGCACCGCGATCGCGATGCTGGCGCTCGCGGCGGGCGTCGCGATCGCCAACGGCTATGCGCTGCAGCCGTCGCTGTCGGCCATTGCCGGCGATTTCGGCGTGCCAGCCGCGCGGATGGCGACACTCGCGTCCGTGACGATGCTCGGCTATCTGGCCGGCCTGGCGCTGCTGGTGCCGCTGGTCGACCGGTTCGGTCCGCGCACGCTCATTCCGGCGCAAATGGGCGTGCTCGCGGCGTTGCTCGCGTGCGCGTCGCTGTCGTCGACGCCGTTCGCGCTCGACGCCTGCTTCCTGCTGGTGGGGGCGGCCACGACGGTCGCGGCGCAATGCAGCGCGGTGGTCGGCAAGCATGCGGAGCCGCAGCGGCGTGGCGGAGCAATGGGGATGGTGTCCGCGGGCATTTCCGCCGGCATCCTGCTGAGCCGTTTCGTCGGCGGGGCGTTGTCGCAATGGTGCGGGTGGCGCGGTGCGCTGCTCGCATTGGCCGGTTGCGTGGCGCTGGCGGCCGTCGGCAGTGGCGTGCTGTTGCCCGGCGGTCGCCCCGAGCGGCGTTCCGGCCACGCAGCCACGATCGGCGCGATTCCGCGGCTGCTGCGCGACAGCGCCGCATTGAGGCGCCGCACCTGTGCCGGCATGCTGTGGTTCTTCGCGTTCAATCTGGTCTGGGTGGGGCTGGCGATTCGTCTGGCCGCGCCGCCGTACAACCTGGGAGCGGCCGAGATCGGCGCATACAGTCTCGCCGGCGTGCTCGGCCTGGGCGTGACGCGCGTGGCCGGCAAGCTCACGGATCGCTTCGGCGATCGAGCGGTGATCGGCGGCGGGCTCGCCGTGGCTGCACTTTCCACGTTGTTGCTTGGCGTCGCGCTCGGTCATCCGGGCTGGCTGGGCGTCGGGCTGGCGTTGTTCGATGCCGGTTGTTTTGCCGCGCAGGTCGCGAATCAGGCCCGTGTCGTGGCGATTCAGCCCGTGCGGGCCGGTGCGTTGAACGCCGCGTACCTGACGCTGTACTACGCAGCCGGCGCAGGCGGCGCCGTGGCGGCAGGCATGCTCGTCGAACGGCTCGGGTGGGGCGCGATGATGCTCGTCGCGGCCGGTGCGGTGACGGTGGCCGCGTGGGTCGGGGCATCCCGTGCGACGGTCGGTGCCGCGGGCGAACCGATGTCGGCCGGTTGAGCCGAGGAAATTGTCGTGTTCCCGTTCGCCGCGCTGGTGAATCGGATTTGCCGCGGCAAGACGCGGACGGCGAACGTGCGGGCGGTTGGTATTGGGCCGATCAGCCGCGGGACATCTGGGGCGTGACCGCGTTCATCCTGAAGTCGCTGGCCGGCCTCGCGCTCGATGCCGCGCGATGAACGCGTGCGTCGCGCGCCCGGTTCGGCGCACGTCAATGACGTCAATGCGACGACACGAACACCGCATCGTCGAACGCCTGCGGAATCGCGAAGCTCGCGCGCATGCGCTGCGTTTCCTTCGCCGGCGTCAAGCCGAACAGGCGCTTGAATTCCCGGCTGAACTGCGACGGGCTCGTATAGCCGACCGCGTAGCCGGCCGCTTCCGCCGTCAGGTCCTGACGCACCATCAACAGCCGCGCCTGATGCAGGCGCGTCGACTTCAGGTACTGCATCGGCGACACCTGCGTGATCGCCTTGAAGTGACTGTGAAAGCTCGGCACGCTCATGCCGGCTTCATCGGCCAGTTGCGACACGTCGAGCGGCCGTGCGTAATCGGTATGAATCATGCGCAACGAGCGCCCGATCCGGCCGAATTGCCCGCGCATCGCCAGTGCGTTGCGCATCGCATTGCCCTGCGCGCCGGTCAGCACGCGGAAATACAGCTCGCGAAGCAGCGCCGGGCCGAGCACCGCGGCGTCGAGCGGCCGCTGCATCGCCTCGACGAAACGCAGCACCGACGCGTGCATCGCGTCATCCATCGGCGTCGACATCATGCTCTTCGGCGCCTGCACGGCTTCCGCGACGCCGGCTCGGTCGATCTGCGCGGCGAGTTCGGCGGCCAGCGTGAAATCGAGGTGCAGGTACAGCGCGAGCAGCGGGCGCTCCGGCGTGGCGTCGGTTTCCATGCTGAACGGCACGGGCACGGAGACGGCCAGGTAATGGTGCTCGTCGTACAAATAGCGCTCGCCGCCGAAGTACCCGCGCTTCGATCCCTGACACACGATCACGATGCCCGGGTCGTACAGCACCGGCGTGCGCGACAGCGCGCGGTTCGAGCGCAGGATGCGCACGCTCGGCAGCGCGGTCAGGTTGTAGCCCTCGTCGGGCGCCAGCGCGCGCAGCAGCGTCATCAGGCGCTTCCGGTCGCGCGGCGACAGTAACGAAGCTCGGGTCGAACGGGGTGTGGTACTCATAGTTTTGTGCAAGAAAATCAGCGGAATCGGGCTTATTCGGCGTCGTTCGTCAGACTAGTATGCATGCTTCAATCGACATTCGGGAGAGGCTCACATGGCATCCGGCAACATCATGCTCATCACCGGCGTCAGCAGCGGGTTCGGCCGTGCGCTGGCCCAGGAAGCGCTGGCCGCCGGTCACACGGTGGTTGGTACGGTGCGCGGCGCGCAGGCGGCGCGCGACTTCGAAGCGTTGTCCCCGCAGGCGGCCGTCGCGCGGGTGCTCGACGTGACCGACTTCGAGCGTATCGACGGCGTCGTCGCGGACATCGAGGCGAACGTCGGGCCCGTCGACGTGCTGGTGAACAACGCGGGTTACGGGCACGAAGGGATCATGGAGGAGGCGCCGCTCGACGAGATGCGCCGGCAGTTCGACGTGAACGTGTTCGGCGCGGTCGCGATGATGAAGGCCGTCGTGCCGTTCATGCGCGAACGCCGGCGCGGCCGCATCCTGAACATCACGTCGATGGGCGGGCACATCACGATGCCGGGCATCGCGTACTACTGCGGCAGCAAGTTCGCGCTGGAGGGCATTTCCGAGACGCTCGGCAAGGAACTCGAACCGTTCGGCATCGCGGTGACGGCCGTCGCGCCAGGTTCGTTCCGCACCGACTGGGCTGGCCGCTCGATGGCGCGCACGCCGCGCTCGATCGCCGACTACGACGCGTTGTTCGATCCGATCCGCCGCGCGCGGGAGGAGAAAAGCGGCAAGCAGCCAGGCGACCCCGCGAAGGCCGCGCGGGCGATGCTCGCCGTGATCGCGGCGGACCATCCGCCCGCGCATCTGCTGCTCGGCAGCGACGCGCTGCGGCTCGTGCGGAACAAGCTGGCGGCGCTGGACGAAGAAATCCGCGCGTGGGAAGCCGTGACGGTGTCGACGGACGGTTGACGGCTGACGCGCGCGGCGTCGTTCGTTTCCTGCCGGTGGATGATCGGCCATCGCATTGCACGATGGCGTCGTGGTTTCACAATAATGGCCGATAATGGCAGCGGCCCGTTCGCCACGTTCATTCACCTCACAGGAGCATCGCGATGCCATACGCCACCACGAAGGACAACGTCGAGATTTTCTACAAGGATTGGGGTCCGAAAGACGCGCAGCCCGTCATGTTCCACCACGGCTGGCCGCTGTCCAGCGACGACTGGGATGCGCAACTGCTGTTCTTCGTCCAGCACGGCTATCGCGTGATCGCGCACGACCGCCGCGGCCATGGCCGCTCGGCGCAGGTCTGGGACGGCCACGACATGGATCATTACGCCGCCGACGCGTTCGCGGTCGTCGAAGCGCTCGACCTGCGCAATGCGGTGCATATCGGGCACTCGACCGGCGGCGGTGAAGTGGCGCGCTACGTCGCGAAGCACGGCGAGCCGGCCGGCCGCGTCGCGAAGGCCGTGCTGGTCAGCGCGGTGCCGCCGCTGATGGTGAAAACCGATTCGAACCCCGAAGGCTTGCCGCTCGAGGTGTTCGACGGCTTCCGCAAGGCGCTCGCCGACAACCGCGCGCAGTTCTTCCTCGACGTGCCGAGCGGCCCGTTCTACGGGTTCAATCGCGAAGGCGCGACCGTGCACCAGGGCGTGATCCGCAACTGGTGGCGGCAGGGGATGGAAGGCAGCGCGAAGGCGCATTACGACGGCATCAAGGCGTTTTCGGAAACGGACCAGACCGAGGACCTGAAGTCGATCTCCGTCCCGACGCTCGTGCTGCATGGCGAAGACGACCAGATCGTACCGATCGCGGATGCCGCGCTGAAATCGATCAAGCTGCTGAAGAATGGCACGCTGAAGACCTACCCGGGCTATTCGCACGGGATGCTGACGGTCAATGCCGACGTGCTCAACGCCGACCTGCTCGCGTTCGTGCGGGGCTGACGGTATCGGCGCCGGCCCGCTGCGGCGGGCGGCGCCATGATCGAAGGCAGGCGATCCGGCCGCGCGTGGAAAAGGACGGATCGCCCGCCGCGTGCTTCACCCCAAATCGACGAAGCGAACGCCCGGATGCGCGAGACGCGGCATCCGGCCGGCCAGGAACGCATGCAACTCGCGTACCTGCGCGGCCTTGGCGGAATCTTCCGGCCATACGAGGTAGTACGCATCGCCGGTGCTCACGGCTGTCTTGAACGGCAGCACGAGCTGCTTCTCGTCGATCGCCGTCGCGCACAGCGCGAGGTCGCCGATCGACATCCCGTGACCGGCGATGGCCGCCGCGATGCCCTGTTCGAGCATGTCGAACACCTGCCCGCGCGTGATGTCCACATTCAGGTCGTGACCGCTGCCGTTGAGCCAGCGGCGCCAGTCGCGCCGGTCGGGCGACGGATGGATCAGCTCGCACGCGGCGGGATTCGCGCGCGCGACCGCGGCGGTGGCCCGCGAGCACACCGGAATCAGCCATTCGTCGAACAGCTTCACGCAATGCGTGCTTTCGCCGAACTTGCCTGCACCGAGCAGGATCGCGCAATCGTAGGATTCGCTGAAAAAATCGACGGTGTCGACATCCATCCACACGCTCGCGATCTGCACCTCGAACGCCGGCCGTGTGCCGCGAAAGGCGGCCAGTGCGTCGAGCAGCCAGCGCATCGTCAGCGTGGACGGCGCCTTGAGCCGCAGCACGTCGCGTTGCGTGCGGAACAGCATGCACGCTTCCTCGACCTGCCGGAACCCGCGCCTGAGGCCGGCCGCGAAGATGTGGGCTTCCGCCGTCACGGTCATTTTTGGCCCGTGCCGGACGAACAGCTTCCGGCCGAAGTAGGCCTCCAGTGTCTTCACGTGCTTGCTGACCGCGCTTTGCGTCAGGCTCAGTTCCTCGGCGGCCAGCGTGAACGAGCCGTTGCGCGCGGCGCTCTCGAACGCGCGGAGCGCATAGACGGGGGGAAGCGGTTTGGCCTTCATCGGTTTCGAGTATGAACAAGACTCATGTCATCAGGCAGGATTTTCCGTTTTCGATCGACAGGCCGGGCGCGTGATACTGCTCGTCACCGCGCTTTTTGTCACATCGTGGCCCCCATGATGCCACCGTGACGGGCACGCCTGCCGACTCATCGAACAACTTTTTGTCATGACACTCCATTACCCGCTGCTGTTTGCCTATCTGGCCGCGATCGTGCTGCTCATCGCGACGCCCGGCCCGGTCGTCATGCTCGTCACGGGCACGGTTGCGCGGCGCGGGTTCCGTCAAGGCGTGCTGACCGCGGTGGGCGCGAATGCGGCGAGCCTCGTGCTGATCGCGGGCGCGATGCTGATGGTGTTCGGCGTCGTGATGGTCAGCGCTCGGCTGCTCGCCGGGCTGCACGTCGCGGGTTGCCTGTTCATCGCGGTGCTCGCGATCCGGACGCTGGTCGGCGAATGGCGCGCCGGTCGCGGGCGCAGTGGCGACGGCACGGCGGCGGGCGAACCGGCGTCACGGCCGCGCGGGTTGCCCGGCGTCGTGCGCGGCTTCCTCGTCGGCATCGCGAATCCGAAGGATGTGCTGTTCTTCGTCGCGTTCTTTCCGCAGTTCGTCGGCATCACGCCCGATTCGCGCGTGAGCCTCGCGATCCTCGCTGCGTTGTGGATCGCGGTCGATTTCACGATCATGACCGGCTACATGGCCGCGATCAACCATCCGGCGATTCATCGGAAGCAGCGGTGGATCTCGGCGTCGTCGGCGCTTGCGCTGCTCGCGATTGCGCTCGCCGGGCTCGGCGGCACGATCGCGAGCGTCGCGTAGCGGGTCGGCGATTGGCGTTACGCTTCGTTGGCGCCCGCTAATCGTTGCGCAGGAACACGACGTAGCCGCGGAACCACGGATTCGACGCGAGATACGGCGGCGCGTCCCACTCGCCGCCCTGGATCACGCCGATGCGAAACGGTAATTGCAGCCGCGCGACGCGCGGCAGGTAGGCCGCGTAGTCGGGGATTGTCCGGCGGCCCTGGTAGGTCTGCACGACCACCTCGTCGACGATGCCCTTGAGCTGGTTGACCTGGTCGGTATCGATGCGGCTGCTCCAGTCGAGCAGCCCCGTGATGCTGAGCCGGCAATCGGCGGGCAAGGTTTCGCGCAGCGTGCGCAGGAATGCGAGGTAATCCTGCAGGTGGCGCGTGCCCGCATCGAAATCGATCTGGATGCCGGCGATCGTGCGGCCCGACGCACGCCAGCGTGCGAGCTGCGCGAGCATGATCTGCGTGACGCGCGGGGTCCAGCGCAGCGTATGCGCACGATAGACGAGCCACACGCGCGCGTCGGGCGCGGGCGGCAGCGCGACGCCCTGCGCGATCACGCGCACCTGCGACTCGTCCGCGGCGACGCTTCGATCTGACCTTGCAGCACGTAGACGATGCGCGCACCGTGCACGACCGCCTGCGGCTTTACGCCGGCCCATAGCCAGAATGCGTCGTACCGCGCGGCGTCGACGGTGCCGCCCAGCGCGACGCGCGCGGCCAGCAGCAGCGCGACGCACGCGATGCGCTTCATGCGGCGCTTACCAGTAGTAGCGGAGCTTCTGCGCCCACGGGCTACCTGGATAGGCGGTCTTCAGCGTGTCGAACCAGCGCTTGCGCGTGCTCTTCGGCACCTCCTTGCCGCCGCATTCGTTGGAGCCGCCCGGCGCGTAGCACTTGATCGCGCGATAGAACGCGTACGCGCGGTCGTTCGGGTTCGCCTGCGTATCGGCCATCACCGTCACGTAGCTCGACATCCGTTCGTACGGCTTGCCCGCGAACTGCGACGGCGCCGCGCCGAGCGTCGGCGGCACGCGCGTGGCGGCCGTGCTCGACGCGTTGCGGACCCACGACGGCACCGGTTCGGTTTCGAGGCCGTACGCGGGCGGATGAAGGCGCACGAAATCGGCGAGGCAGTTCAGCCCTTTCGGATCGGCGGGATTCTGCTGCAGCGTCGCGGCGATGTCGCGCGCCGACAGGCACGTGTAGCCGTCCTCGTTTTTCGCGGCGGCTGCGACGAACGGCTTCAATGGATCGGCGGGCGCGCCGGGCACCAGTGCGGTATCGGCGATGAAATCCGCGTAGTGCGAACGCGTGAGCTCCTTGTACAGCAGCGTGTACAGCGCGGTATCGCGCAGCGCGCCGCTCGTCGCCTGATTCTGCGCCTGCGCGCGCAGCAGCTCGGCATTGGCCGCGCGCTGCAGCAACACCGCGCGGATCGCGACGTTCCGCACGAGCGAATCGTCGGCGAACGCGTCGTTGACGAGCCCGGCCTGCTCCAGGTTGATCGCGAGCGCGAGCTCCAGCATTTCGCGCTGGAAGCGGAACGTCGCGAGCGGGATCAGGTCGCGCCACAGCTGGCGGGCCTTGTCGTTCTGGCCGCTGTCCTCCAGCGCGAACCCGCGCAGCGCCTGCTGGCTCAGCCCGAAGTAGTCGAGCGGCGCGGCGGGCGTTTGCGGCAGCAGGTCGAGGGCGGCGTCCGGCTTGTGCCCGATCTGCACGTACCAGGTCGCGAGCAGGTAGTCGTACAGCGCGGGCGCGTTCGCGAAGCGCGGCTTCTGCGCCTGCAGCTCGTCGAGCGTCATCGGCTTGCGGCTCGCATCGCTGCTGTCCGACGCGCGCATGCGCAGCAGGTCGACGGTGGCGAGCACGGTCGGCGACTGGATCTGGCTTGCGTCGAATTCGGAGCCGAACAGCAGCTTGCTGTCGAGTTCGTTTGCCAGTTGCATCAGCGGCACGTTCGACGTGGCCGGCGACCAGCGCGCGAGCGCACGGCCGTACAGGTCGGCCTGCTGCGTGACGTTCCCGCCGAGCCACGCGACCCGTCGCAGCAGCCCGCTCGCGGACACCGCATAGCGTCCCTTCGGATACACCTTCAGGTAGGTCCGGAACACCGTGTTCGCCGCGTCGAGCGATACCTTCATCACGCGTGCGCGCGTCGGCGTCGGGCTGTCGTTGTCGAATACGTTGGCCTGCGCGGCGTTCAACTGCGCGCGGCCGGCCATGTAGAGGCCGGTTTCCTTCAGCCACGGGTCCGCGCTGTGCGATGCGTTCGCGAAGGCCCGGGTCGCGGTGAGGAAGTCGGCGCGGTAGAACGCGTTCGTGCCGTCGAGGTACGCGGCGAACTGCTGGCCGAGCGGCGACTTGACCGGCGGCTTCGTCCACGCGGCGCTCGCGCCGCCCGCGGCACAGGTCTTCTGCGCGATGTCGGCGCGCGCCGCGCGCAGGCGTGCGGCTTCGTCGGCGGGCAGGCCGCCGGCGCCCCCCAGTGCGGCGTTGAACGCGTCCGCGCCCGCGCTCATGCTGCGGCAGATGCTGCCTTCGCCGTCGGCATACCGGTTCGACGACGCATCGGCCTCCGCTGCGCCGCCGCTCTTGTCGGGCTCCTTCTGGCCGATGTAGATCCATCCGGAGAAATCCATCGGGAACGGCACGACGATCTGGTTGATCCGGTCTTTCGCCGGGATGGTCTTCGGGTCCGGAAACACCTGCGCGACCTTGGCGCTGTCGACCATCATCAGCATCGCGTTGATGCGCGTGTCGTTGGCGGGCGTCAGCATCGGCACGTTGCCGCACGAGTAGGAGGTCTGCCGGAGCGTGTTCGGCACGTAGCAGCCGTCGTCTCCGCTGGCGTGGGCGGCGGGCGTCCAGAGCAGGCTGGCCGCCAGCGCGGCGAACAGGTTTCGGTTCAGCGTCGGGTTTCTTCGCATTTTTCTTGTGCCGGGTAGGGGGCCGCGACGGCCGGTTCTCTCAGGGGGTGTTTTGCCCCGGCGCGTATCGTACCTCACGGGGCGTGACGGCCGGCGGTGCGCAGGGCCGCCAGCCGCGCCGCGGGCCGGCCTCGCGAAACGGAAATCCACTCAGTGTGGACGCAACGCCACCTTGAATCCGGATCGCTTGAATTAAGATGCAGCCGGCAGCGGCGGACGTCCGACGATAGACGACCTGACGGGGGCCGCACTGCACGACGGGGAGGTCTGCCGAAAGCGGCGTTCGCATCGATCCGCGCGACGGAATCGATCATGAGAGGGAGGCGAACGGATGCCGTTTTACATGCCTGTTCAGTAGCATTACTTAACAATTTTAAGGGCGACACGATACGTCGTGTCGGCCAACGGCAGACGAGAGTGCGCCGGACAACGAAAACAAGAGGATTCCGATGAAACCCATTACATGGATGGTCATGGCGGCCGCGCTCGCGCTGACCGCATGCGGCGGCGACGATGTCGCGCCGAACGGCGGCGCGTCGTCATCGTCGTCGACGCCGACGAATCCCGGTTCGCCGTCCGGCTCGACGTCGCCCGGGGGCGGAACGAGCGGCGGGTCGAACGGCAGCCCGACTGGCGGCGGCGCCACGCAGCCGCAGGCCGGCTGGTCGACCGCCGCCGCGGTGGACGGCAAGGGGCCGGAGGGCGCCCCCAGCGTGACTATCGACGCGAGCGGCAATGCGCTCGCCACCTGGATGACCAACGGCCCGACCGGCGCGAACGGCAACGAGATGTGGGGCGCGCGCTATGCCGCAGGTTCGGGCTGGGGCACCGCGACGCGGCTCGACACGGGCGACGGCTCGCATTCGATGAACACGACGAGCTCAAGCCCGTCGCGCGTGGTCGGCAACGCGAGCGGGCAGGCCGTCGCGTTCTGGACCGAATGGATGCCGGGCCCGAACACGTATGCGCTGTGGGCGCGCCCGTACAGCCCGGCCGGCGGCTGGGGCGCGGCGTTCGAAGTCGCGCCGGACGTGACGGGGTCGACCTATTCGGCCGGGATCGACGGCCAGGGCAACGCGCTCGTCGCGTGGACCCAGTCGATCAGCCTGCTCGACACGCGTATCGCATGGACGCGCTACACGCAGTCCGGACAGTGGTCGCCGACGGCGCTGATCCAGATGCCGGTGCAGACCGGGCCGGGCGCGGTGACCGGCGACACCGACAACGTGGGGCCGATGATTTCGGTGCTGTCGTCCGGCCGGGCCGTGCTCGCGTGGCGGCAGACCAACCATACGCACTCGGCGCTGTGGACGGCCACGTACGACGCCGCCAACGGCTGGACCGACGTCAACCAGGCCGTGTCGAACACGAGCCTGTTCACGACGATCATCTCGCCGGTGGCCGGCATGGACGCGAAGGGCAACATCACGCTGCTCTGGGGGCAGCTCGACGTGACGGGCGGGCATATCACTACCACCACGATGTCGCAACGCTACGTGTCCGGCACCGGGTGGCAGCCGTCGCAACCGGTCGCGCCCGCGATCGTCGAGCCGACCGGGTTCATCGCGACGCCGATGCTGGCCGTCAACGAAAACGGCGTGGCCGCCGCGATGTGGGCGGAAGGCGGCGCGGCGCTGCAGGTGAGCGTGTCCGATGCCAGCGGCAACTGGGGGCCGTTGCAGCGGCTGACGGAACACCTGAACGGCGCCGCACTTCAGTACCCGCCGCTCGTGGTCGATGCCGGAGGCAACGTGACGGCTGCGTGGCAGGACACCGGTTTGCCGGGTGCGTCGGCCGTCATCGTGGCCAGCTACCGGAAGGGCGCGTGGAGCGCGTCGACGGTGGCGCCGCAGAGCGCGTCGTGGCCCGCGCTGGCCGTCAACGCGACGGGGGCGATGGCGCTCCTCTGGCAATCGTATGTCGCGACGATCGGCAGCCAGATCCAGGCCAGTTTTTATACGCCGGGCACGTAAGCGCCTCGTATTGGGGAAATCGAAGGAGAAACCATGAAGCAAACCTTGTATTGCACCGCCCGGACCGCGCTGGCCGTCACCGTCGCTGGCCTCGTGCTCGCCGCGTGCGGCTCGACGCAGATGAACATGGTCGACGTCCAGACGTCGACCGCGAAGACGCTCGGGCTCGCGTCGTCGGACGAGATCACGATCGCCAACGTCCAGTACGGGAAGAAGGACGGGCTGGGCGGCCAGAAGGTGAGTTACGACGCGACGACCGGCAAGGGGCGGCGTTTCGGCTGTACGGTGTTCATGATTCCGGGGCTCACGCCGATCGATCGGCCGACGTACAACAACTGGGAATGCCATCCGCAGCGGTGATGGCCGCGATGACGACCACGCCCGGCGTCGGGCGTCGGTCGATCGCTTAGGGGGACGATGCACCGCGTGGGCCTTGCGCCGACGCAGTTTGGTCCGATAATTGACGAACCGATTCTTTCCTGACCCGCCGGTTCGATAAAAAACTGTCATGGATCAAGCTGCATTTGTCCCTGTTTTCAGGTTCCGCACGACCGACTATCCCGAGCCGGACCGGTTCCACGTCTGGGTCAAGGACATGCTGTGCGACTACCGGCTCGACGACGACGGCGGCCACGGCCCGTGCGACGCGGAAGCAACCGGCGCGGCGCTCGGCCCGCTGATCTTGTCCGGCCGGCACTGGCACTCGCGCGCGCCGACCTATACAGTGCGCCGCACGCCGCGGCGAATCCGGCTCGACGGGCAGGATTCGATCCGCTTCACGCTGCTGCTCGGCGGGCGGCTGGCGAGCCATACCGGCGGGCCCGAATTGATCAAGGGCGCCGGCGACCTGTTCGTCTACGACGTCGCGCAGATCAACGACTGCAAGGTCGAGGCCGGCGACGTGATCAGCCTCGTCGTGCCCCGCTATCTGCTGCCGGCCCATGCAGCCCAGGCGCACGGCCAGACGCTGACGAGCGGCGTGGGCCGGCTGGTCGCCGACCAGATGCTGTCGCTGTTCCGCAACCTGCCGAACCTGCGCATGCAGGACGTGCCCAGCATTGTCCAGTCGATGCTGTTGCTGCTGGCCGCGGCGGTGTCGCCGAGCGCGCAGGCGTTGAACGACGCACGCGGCCCGATCGACCATGCGCTGGTCGATCGCGTGCGTCGCTACATCGACCTGCATTTGCTGGAGCCGGACCTCACGCCCGAACGGATCTGCCGCGACATCGGCGTGTCGCGGGCGCGGCTCTATCAGTTGTTCAAGGAAGAGGGCGGCGTGATGCGGCAGATCACGCGGCGGCGCTTGCGTCACGCGTATCACGTGCTCGGCGATCCGCAGCGCCGGCATCAGCGCATTGCGGAAATCGCGTGGGCGCACGGCTTTCCCGACGAGAAATATTTTCACCGGTTGTTCAAGGCGGAATTCGGCCACACGCCGAAGGAGACGCTCGAGTGCGCGGCCGCGCCGATCCTGCTGCCGTGCGGTGCAACCGATGCGCGCTGGGGCGACGGCGGCCGGCTGGCGGGATGGACGCTGCCGTTCGGGGTGCTCACCAACTGAGCCTGACGCGCGTGAGCATCGCGCGGTGAACGCGCGCTAGCGCATCACGCACAGACGCTGCTGGCGATGCCGCCGTCATCCATCTCGTCGAGCACGGCGCGCAAGTCGTCGATGGCCACCATCAGTTCGCGGACCTGCCGCAACGACGGGTACTGATGCAGCACGGCTTGCCACTGCGGCAGGGTCAGCAACGCGTGCCAGATGACGCCGAGGCCGTCCGGATCGGCATCCGGCCGTTGCGCGAGCGCGCTCGCGTATTCGAGGCTCGCCTGCGCGGACAGCAACTGCATCCGGCTTGCGGCGCCCAGCAGGCGCGGCGTCGTGTCCGCGGACGCGTCGCAGCAATACAGCACTTCGCGTGGCAGCGCCCCTTCGTCGGTCGTCAATGCGTGCAGCGATGCGCCATGCACGTGCACCGTGCCCTGATGCGTCTCGAATGCATAGACCGTGTCGGGTGCGGCCTGCGCGAGCAGGTTCAGGCCGCGCCGCAGCCGCGGCAGATCGGTCGTCGCCGCGTCCGCGGAGGCCTTCGCTTCGACCAGGAAGCGCACGTTCCATGCGGCCGCCGGGTCGCTGCCGCGCGCGCGTTCGAGCAGGATCGCATCCCATTCGGTTTTCGCGCGGTCGTGCCGGCCCGGGATCGACGAAGGCACGCGCATCGACGTGACCACGCGGTAGGTACGCTCGTCGTCCACCGCGTCGAGTTTGCGCGCCAGTGCGTCGAGCGCCTGGGCCGCCAGCGCCTCGACGGCCGCGCCGCGCTGCTGAGATGCGGCGCCCTGCGCGACCGCGACCGTGCTGCCGACGAGCGGCCCCTGACGGACCCACAGCGCGCGGTAGCGACGGACGTCCGTGTCCGCGGCCAGCGCATCGAGCCGCAGCATGCGTTCGAGCGCGGGGCTGTCCTTGAGCCTGACGATGTCTTGCTCGAACGCCGCGTCGGTCGCCATCTCGGGCAGCGCGAGCAGGTGCGCGAGCGCCGCATGCAGCTTGCCCCACGTCGCCGCGGTCGCGGCCGCATGCAGGCGCGCGAGGCCGTCGCGTTGCCATGCCAGTGCGCTGCGCTCGAGCTTGGCCGGATGCGCGATCGCATTGACGGCCGAGTAGAGCGCACGCCGGTCCTGCTCCGCGTGCGCGGACAACGATGCGTATTCGCGCACGTTCGGCGCATCGTGACGCAGCACCGATGCCTGAAACGACGGATCGCCGGATGACGGGTCCATCGCGTCGCGGATCATCCGCGCGAGCGCATCGATGAAGCGCTGCCGCAAATCCGCGCCGGGCGCGTGGCCGTCCGCCCGCATCCTGCGCGCCTCCTCGATCACGATCGCCAGCGCGGTGGCCGGGTGCGTCGCGTCGGTCAGCGACGACGCGCGCTCGAGCGGCGGCAACCGGTAACGGCGCGCGACGGTGCGCAGGGTGGTGTCGAGCAGGGCGGGAAGCGGTGTCAGCGACATGGCGGGTTGGGCGTGAAAGAGACGTGAACCGTTACGCCGTCAACGTCACCGACAGGCTGCCGAGTTCGCCGAAGCGCACCGTCAGCACGTCGCCGAGCGGCACCTCGATCGCGCCCGCGTACGAGCCCGTCGTCACGATCTGGCCGGCGCGCACTGCATCGCCGCGCGACGCGAGGAAATTGACGAGCCACACCAGCGGCTTGAGCGGATCGCCGTCTGGATGGCGGCCGTCGATCGTGCGGTTCAGCGCGCCTTCGAACGACAGCGCCAGCGTCTCGAGCGGCACGTTCAATCCGTCCGGCACGACCGGGCCGACGCACAGCCCCTGGTTGAATTGCCCGTCGGCCAGCAACTCGAACTTCGACGCGCGCGCCGGCTCCGCATAGCGGCAGCCGAGGACTTCGAGCACGATGCGCACTTCGCGGATCGCGGCGCGCACGTCGCCTTCGTCATACGGCTGCTCGCGTGCCGGCAGATCACGATCGAGCACGAACGCGATTTCCGGTTCGATCCGCACGATCGGCCCGCCGACGACGCGGTACGGCGCATCGGCTTCGCGGATCGTCGACGCGAAGATCGGCGCGAGGATCACGCGATCGGGCGGCGGCAGTGCGCATTTCCAGCCGCCGACGGGTTCGCCGAGCAGGTCGGCGACGCGCTGCTGGATCGCGAGCGCGGTTTCGATGTCGTCGGGGCGCAGCGCATCGGGCAGCAGCGGGCCGGGCGAGCCGGCATGGCGGGCGGCGACGAGATGCTGGGCGGCGCCGTCCACGCGTTCGGTAGTCGTTGTCATGTCGGTTGAGCGAGTTGAAAGTGGGGCCGGCAAAAAAGGGCCGGACGAAAGTCGCATGGTCGATGATAGCGCCTTCGGGGCGATGGCCGCTCGAAAGGGCCTCGGCGCCCGCATTGCCGGCCCGGCTCGCGGCCGTGCTGAAAACACGAGCTTTTCCCTTCCCGTCGCGCCGTTTTGCCGCACGCACGGTCGCCGCCGGGCTTGACCGCTATCAATATCCGAACCCGCCGCCGGCCGATGATGGAGACATGGCCGCGCATAAGAGAGCGCGCTGCCATGCAAAAACTCACCCCAGCGAGGTTCGCATGTACGAGAAGATCATGGTGGCGGTCGACGGCAGCGCTTCGTCGAAACAGGCGCTTGCCGAAGCCGTGAAGGTGGCGCTGGCGGGCGATACGCACGTCAGCGTCGTGTATGTGGTCGACAAGTCGGTGCTGTTCACGTACGCCGGCCGTCTCGATCCACACGCGCTCGTCGAGGAAATTCGCGACGACGGGCGCAAGGTGCTGCGCGAAGCCGAACAGATCATCGCGCTGGCCGGCGCGAAGGGCGAAGCCGAACTCGTCGAGACCGAGAGCATCGGCGAGGACATCGCGGAACGCCTGCAACGCTACGTGAAGGAGCGCGGGATCGATCTCGCGGTGGTCGGCACGCACGGGCGGCGCGGCATCCGGCGCGTGCTGCTCGGCAGCGTCGCCGAGCGTTTCGTGCGCGGCTCGAAGTGCCCGGTGCTGCTGATTCGCGGCGACGATGCCGACGAGTCGGCCGCCGCGGCCGCGGCATGACGCGGCGCGCGCGATGATACGCCGCCAGTACCGGATCGTCGTCGCGGCGCTCGCCGTGTTCGTGTCGCTTGCCGGGATGATGGCCGTTGTGACGGGCCTGCTGTTCGATGCCGCGACGGCGCTGCGCGGCGGCGCCATCGCGTTGATCGTCGGCGTCGCCGGCTTCGTCGTGATGCTGAACCCGGGGCCGAAAGGCGAGGAGTGACGCGGTCGGGCGAGGCGGCGGCGCACGTCGGGTGTCGGTTTCGCGACGACCGGCGGCCGCCGTTGCGCCGCCGGGATTTCGCGTGGTCGCTTGCCGTCGCCGGCGCCTTCGTGTGGTCCCGCCCGATCGGGATATCGGCCGCTTCGACGTTGCCGCCCGCTCGGCGCTTCTGTCAAACTGGCGCCCATGAAACCGCGCCTCGCTTCACCGCCTTCCTCCGATTCCGCGCCTGCGCCCGCAGGCTTTCCCGACGCCGACGAACTGGCCGCGCTGCGTGCGTGGTACGCGGGCATGACCGTGCGCCAGGCCGTCGAACGCTACCTGCCCGACCGGCTCGGCGGCGGGCGGTCGGCACGCGGCGTGATCGGCGCGATTCGCCGTCGCCTCGTGCGCGTCGCGCGGCAGGTCGGTCGCCCCGACCTCGCGGAACGGCTCGGCCACGCGGACGGTGAGCGTTTGCGGGAGGCGAAGGTGGCCACCGACGCGATCGGCCTGCTGCGCCATGCGCGCGCGCCGGTCCCGCAGATCAGCGACGACGTCGGCCTGTGGCTGCCGGCACGCGCGGTCGTGGCATTGCGTGCGCACGGGATCGCGACGCTCGCCGACCTGACGGTGCGGATTCCGCGCCGGCGCCAGTGGTGGCGCACGATCGCGGGCCTCGGCATGGCCAGCGCGCGGCGCGTCGAGGCATTCTTCGCCGCGCATCCGGACCTGACCGAACGGGCGCGCGCGCTGATCGCCGCGACGCCGCGCGGCAGCATCGTGCCGTGGGAGCACCTGAAGCTGCCGCACGAAGTCGACGGCTCGGCCGGCACGTTCCGCGCGCCGCGCGCGACCAGCACGCTCGACGCGGACAACGATTACGCGGCCGTGCACGCGTGGCTGTCGCTGCACGAATCGGCCGCGACGCGGCGCGCATACCGCAAGGAGGCCGAGCGGCTGATCCTGTGGGCGATCGTCGAGCGCGGCCGCGCGCTGTCGTCGCTGACCACCGAGGATGCGCTCGCGTATCGCGCGTTCATCCGCCGCCCGACGCCGCACGAACGCTGGGTCGGGCCCGTGCGGCCGCGCGGTGCGCCCGACTGGCGGCCGTTCTCCGGGGCGTTGTCCGCGCGGTCGGCGGCATACACGCTGTCGGTGCTCGGCGCGCTGTTCCGCTGGCTGATCGAGCAGCGCTATCTGCTCGCGAATCCGTTCGCGGGCGTGAAGGTGCGCGACACGCGCGGCGCGACCGCGCTCGACACGTCGCACGCGTTCACCGAAGGCGAGTGGCTGCTGGTCCGCACGATCGCCGACGGGCTCGAGTTCGGCAAGCGCACGGCCGACGGCGCGCCGCAGCCGGGCTGGACGCCGGCCGCCGCGCAACGGCTGCGCTTCATTCTCGATTTCGGCTATGCGACCGGGTTGCGCGCGAGCGAACTGGTCGGCGCGACGCTCGGCGACATCGAGACGGATGCGCACGGCGACGCATGGCTGAAGGTGATCGGCAAGGGCAGCAAGGCGGCCCGCGTCGCGCTGCCGCCGCTGGCGCGCACGGCGCTCGATCGCTATCTGGTCGCGCGCCGGTTGCCGGTCACGCCGGCGCGCTGGCGGCCCGATACGCCGCTGATTCCGCGCCTCGCGGAAGACGACGCGGCCGCGATCACGAGCGTGCGGCTGTGGAAGGTGATGCAGCGTTTCTTCGCGCAGACGGCCGACGCCGTCGAAGCCGACCATCCGGCGCTCGCGCACAAGCTGCGCCAGGCGAGCCCGCACTGGATGCGGCATACGCATGCGACCCACGCGCTGGCGCGCGGCGCGGAGCTGACGACGGTGCGCGACAACCTGCGGCATGCATCGATCTCGACGACGTCGATCTATCTGCATGGCGACGACGTGAAGCGGGCGCGGCAGATGTCGAGCGCGTTCGGTATCGACAAATGAGTTGAACGGCGCGGCGTCGACGCGGGTCAGACGATGTTTCGATCCCGGAGATTCGCATGGCATCGAGCCAGAGCACGATCGATTTCATCGTCGAGCAGATCGCGGCGGCCGGTACGGTATCGGCGCGCAAGATGTTCGGCGAATACGGTATCTATTGCGACGGCAGGATGGTCGCGCTCGTCTGCGACGACCGGCTGTTCGTCAAGCCGACGTCCGAAGGCCGCGCGTATCTCGGCGCGTGCGACGAAGCCCCGCCGTATCCGGGCGCGAAGCCGCATCTCGTCATCGCCGGCGATCGCTGGGACGATCGCGAGTGGCTCGCGACGCTGATCCGGCTCACCGCCGCGCAATTGCCGCTGCCGGTGAAGCGCGGCCGATGACGATCATGCTGCATGCGACGTCACGCCCGCAGCGGCAGGCGTATTCTGTGACACATGCGCGCGACCATCGTGCGCCACGGAGTAAACACATGGAGACATCCGGACCTTCACGCGGCACGCGGCATGCGCGCCGCGTCTGGCACGCGCTCGTCGCGACCCTGTGCGTGGGCTGGAGCGCGCTGTCGTTCGGCGCAGAGGGCGCGAACGGCGCGGCCGCGCTGCTCGAGCGCTACCGCAGCCTCGGCGCGCAATTGAAGGACAACGCGTTTCACCGGCCCGTGGTCCTCGAATCGTCGGAGGCATCGTCGTCGCTGAAGGGCGACATCTATGCGGTCGTCGATTATCCGTTCGCGGTCGTGAACGGCCAGCTCAACGATCCCGCGCAAGGCCCCGCGAACTGGTGCGCGGTGCTGATCCTGCACCTGAACACGAAGTACTGTCACGCGTCGAGCGGCGGCAACGGCCCGGTGCTCGACGTGAACCTCGGCCGCAAGATCGAGCAGAAGCTGTCGGACACCTATCGCGTGCAGTTCCGCTATCGCGTGGCGGCCGCGACGCCCGACTATTTCCAGGTGGACCTGACCGCCGACAGCGGCCCGATGGGTACGAAGGATTACCGGATCGCGCTGGAGGCCGTGCCGGTCGGCGCGTCGCGCACGTTCCTGCATCTCACGTATTCGTATGGCTTCGGCACGGTCGGCCGGATGGCGATGAAGACCTACCTCGCGACGGTCGGCAGCGACAAGGTCGGGTTCACGAACGTCGGCGCGGCCGCGCAGCCGCAGTACGTCGGCGGCGTGCGCGGGCTGCTGGAGCGCAACACGATGCGCTACTACCTCGCGATCGACACGTATCTCGCGACGCTCGACAAGCCGGTCGACCAGCGCCTCGCGCGCTGGTTCGACGCGACCGAGCAGTATCCGCAGCAACTGCACGAAGTGGAGCGCGGCGCGTATCTGCAGATGAAAGCGCAGGAGGTGCAGCGGCAGCAGACGGCGCGATAGGCGGCGCCTGCCGCCTGTCGCCCGGCGTCGATCAGTTCGACGCGCCGCCGACCGTGCGAATGCTGTGCCATTGCCCCTGTTCGACGCGGAACAGCGTGTACGGCGGCTTGACCAGGTCGCCACGCTCGTCGAACGAGATCTTGCCGGTCACGCCGGTGACCGACACGCCGGGCAGGCTCGCGACGATCTTGCCGCGATCGGGCGAGTCGGCCTTGCGGACCGCCGCGATCATCGCGAGCGCGGCGTCGTACGCGAACGGCGCATACAGTTCGACATCCTGGTTGAAGCGCGCCTTGTAGCGCTGCGCGAACGCGACGGCCGACGGCAGCTTGTCGAGCGCCGGGCCGGGCTCCAGATCCTGCGTGCCTTCGCCAGCGTTGCCGGCGATCTTCAGGAACGCGTTGCTTTTCAATGCGCCGGCGCCGAACAGTTGCGCGCGGATGCCGAGCGAGCGCATCTGCTTGACGAGCATCGCGCCCTGTTCGTCGAGCCCGCCGAAGAACAGCAGGTCGATGTTGTTGCTCTTCATCGTCGTCAGGATGCCGCGGAAATCGACGGCCTTGTCGTTCGTGTATTCACGGCCGACGATGCTGCCGTGCGCGTCCTTCACGCCCTTCTCGAACGCGTCGGCGAGACCCTGGCCGAACGCGGTGCGATCGTCGATGATGCCGATCCGCTTCGCCTTCAGCTGCTCGACCGCGAAGCGGCCGGCCACCACGCCGCCGACACCGTCGTGCCCCATCGTGCGGAACACGTTCCTGAAGCCCTGCATCGTCAGTTGCGGATTGGTCGAGCCGGGCGTGATCATCGCGACGTTCGCCTGCTTGTAGACGGCCGACGCCGGAATGCTGCAGCCGGAGTTGTAGTGGCCGATCACGCCGACCACGCCGTCGTCGACGAGCTTCTGCGCGACCTGGATCGCGATGCGCGGATCGGCCTGGTCGTCCTGTACGTCGAGCACGAAGCGCACCGGTTTGCCGCCGATGGTCGGATGCTTCGCGTTTTCCTCGTCGAGGGCGAGCTGCGCGCCGTATTGCAGATCCTTGCCGACGCGCGCGACCGGCCCCGTCAGCGGGCCGGCGAAGCCGATCCTGACGGTTTCCGGGTCCGCGGCCTGCGCGGACGCCGCGACCGTGCCGATCGAGCAGACGGCCAGCCAAGCCAGCCAGTAACGACGATTCATGATGCTTCTCCTTGGGGTGGAAATCGTGGCGCGCGTCAGAATCGTGCGGCCCGGTATGGCGTGAGGTCCAGCGGCGGGGCGCGCTGGGCGACGAGGTCGGCGACGATCTGCCCGGTGATGCCGGCGAGCGTCACGCCGAGATGCTGATGACCGAATGCGTGGATCACGCGCGCGCTGTCGCGTGCGCGGCCGATGACCGGCACGCCGTCGGGCAGCGTCGGCCGGAAGCCGAGCCAGCTGCGCGTCGGTGCGCCGAGCGACGGCACGGCTTCGCGCGCGGAGCGCGTGAGCAACGCGACCAGCGACGGATTCATCGGCGCGTCGAAGCCGCCGAGCTCGACGATGCCGGCCGCGCGCAGCCCTTCGTCGAGCGGCGTCATGTAGAAGCCGCGCTCGGCCCAGCCGACCGGCCGCGTGACGATCGGCTCGTGCGCGCCGAACTGCACGTGATAGCCGCGCTCGGTATCGAGCGGCACCGCATCGCCGCACGCGGCTGCGAATTCGCGCGAACGGGCGCCCGCGGCGATGACGACGTGATCGAACGCGCGCACCGTGCCGCCCGCGTGCACATTCACGCTGTGGCCGGCCGGGGCGATCCGTTCGACCCGCGCGCGTTCGAGCGTCGCGCCAGCGGCGGCGAGCTGGGCGAACAGTTCGCCGAGAAACCCGTGCGGATCGGAGAAATGCCAACTGCCCGCGAACAGCACGCCGCGCGAGAAGATCGGCGCGAGCGCGGGCTCGAGCCGGCGAATCGCGCTTGCATCGAGCGTCTCGAACGGCACGCCGAGCCGGCGCCGCAGCGCGAGCGACGGCTGCGCGGCGTCGAACGACGCCTGCCGCGCGTACAGGTACAGGCATTCGCGCGGCCGCACGAACGCCGCGAGCCGCGACGGCGCGAGCAGCGGCGCATAGCCGTCGGCGGCGCGCGACAGCAGCGCGGCCAGCGCACTGGCGCTGCGCGCGTGACGCGCGGGCGTCGACGCGAGCAGGAAGCGCGCGAGCCAGGGCGCGCCGTGCAGCAGATATGGCCAGCGGATACGCAACGGGCTGTCGGCGGCGAACAGGAAATGCGGCAGGTCGCGGAACACCGACGGGCCGTTTACCGGCACGCAACCGTACGGCGCGAACGTCGCGGCATTGCCGAACGACGCGCCCTGGCCGACGCCGGCCGGATCGAACAGCGTCACGCGATGCCCGTCGCGCTGCAGCCATGCCGCCGCGCCGAGCCCGATGAAGCCTGCACCCACGATGGCGACGTTCGCCATGACGCTTCCCCTTCGAAGGAGATGATTCACACAAAGTTGCAATCAAGAATCACACAGTAAATTTTTGTGTGCAATCAAAATAATATTGTGTGGTGCTGGCGTTTACCCGATTTCAACTCGCTGATTCAGCAGACTTTTCAGTGAATGATTGACGGGGCGGGGAGATCCTATACAATCGCGGGGCAAGCCAAAACGGCAGACAAACGCTTTTTGTGTGGTCACGGGCGATAGATGGCATCAGACAAACTTTCTGGCGAGCGCGATGGCGGCCTGCCGGCACCGGCGAAGCGACCGACCTACGTCGAGGTCTCGAGCTCGATCGAGGCGGAAATCCGCAACGGCATGTATCCGCCCGGCAGCCGCCTGCCGCCGCAGCGCCAGCTCGCGACCGAACTCGGCATCAACGTGTCGACGGTGTCGCGTGCGTACAAGGAATTGCAACTGCGCGGCCTCGTGATCGGCAGCAAGCGTCGCGGCTCGCTCGTCACCGGTGGCGCGATGCCGAGCATCGAGCCGGCCCGCGCGTCGCTTGCGGCGGGCAACGGCGTGATCGACCTGACCGTGAACCGCCCGGCGACGGGCGAATTTCTCGCGAGCCTCGCGCAGACCTTCGCCACGCTGCCGAACGACCCGCGCTTCGCCGCGCTGCAGGAATACCAGCCGCCGCAAGGCCCCGACTGGGCGCGTGCGGCCGGCGCGCAGTGGCTGGCCGCGCCGGGCTTCGCGCCGTCGCCCGACCAGGTGGTCGTCACGAGCGGCGCGCAGCACGGGCTGTATGCGGTACTCAACAGCCTGATCGGCACCGACGGTGTGATCGTCGCCGACCGCCTCACGTATTACGGGCTCAAGGCGCTCGCGCCGGTGTTCCAGTTCGAGATCGTCAGCGCGCCAGCCGACGACGACGGCCTGCTGCCCGACGAGATCGAACGGATCTGCCAGCGCATGCCGGTCAAGGCGATCTTCGTCGTGCCTAATCTGCAAAACCCGACCGTGACGACGATGAGCCTCGCGCGCCGCATGGCGCTCGTCGACATCGCGCGGCGCCATCACGTGACGATCATCGAGGACGACGTGTACGGCCCGCTCGTGCGCGACCGGCTGCCGGCGATCGCGGGGCTGTGCCCGGAGCTGACGTTCCATATCGGCGCGACGTCGAAGATCCTCGCGCCGGGGCTGCGCCTCGGCTACCTGAGCTGTCCGCGCGACAGCGTCGCGCTGTGCGCGGAAGCCGTGCGGACCACCGCATGGATGCCGGCGCCCACGTCGATGTTGATCGCGACGGTATGGATCGAGGACGGCACCGCCGAGCGGATCATGGCCGCGCAACTCGCGGAGATTCGCGCACGCGTCGATCTCGCGCGGGAACTGCTGCCGGCCGGGCAACTGAAGGCCGACCCCGCCTGCATGTTCGTGTGGCTGCGGCTGCCGCCGCCGTGGCGGGCCGACGACTTCGCCGCGAATGCGAAAGCGCGCGGCGTGATCGTGATGCCGTCGTCGACTTTCGCGGTCGACCGCGCGGAACTCGAGCACGGCGTGCGCATCAACCTCGCGTGCCCGGCCACCCGCGACGAACTCGTCAACGGGCTGCGCATCCTGTCCGGCACGCTGAAGGACCGGCCGCGCGCGCTGTTCGGTTCGATCTGACGGCGCCGGCTCAGTCGAGCCACCCCGCGACGACGTCGACGATCCGCTGCAGCAGCGCTTCGTCACAAGGCAGCCACGGCACCGCGCGCAGCAGCGACGGCGGCGGCGCGATCGCCGGTTCGACCGGCTCGCCGTCGCGCGTCACGCGTCGCGCGGCCGGTCGCGCAATGCAACGACCACGCGCCGGCGCGCACGTGGCGTTCGTCGATCGTGATCCTCCCTTGCGCAACCGGTTCGGCGAATACGAGCGACAGCACATGCCTGCGATGTTGCGCCATCACGCCCCGCGGCAAGTCCGACAACCGGTTCAGGCGCCCAGCGTCGCGTCTCGATACCGCGTTGGCGGACCGGGTCCGTCGCCGGGCCTTAGCCGTCTAGCCGTCGCGCGCGTGGCATCGTCGTCGAGCGCGAACGCGGCCACGCTGACGAGCAGATCGGCCGCACGCGCGACTTCCGGGAACACGACCGGATCGGGTTCGCCGATCGGCAGCGGCGCCCCGCGCGCGCGGTGCCGGTGAAGCGCGCGCTGGCGGTCGTGTCGGTTAGTCTTGCGACGAGCAGATCAACGAGGGCGCGATCAGACCGGTGTGCACTTCGGGTCGGCCGCGTCGTTCTGGCGCGATTGCTTCTGTACTGATTGGACGGCGTGCATCGCACCGCCGACGCCGGCTACAGGTTCGACCGTGTACCGCATGGTGGGGCGCTCACCACGAAAACCCGTATTGCGGCCCTATTGGTCCGATCGCACGAAGGCCCGTACGGCGGCCGTCCTGGGCCGATCCGGCCGCGCTGTGCCGGCCAACTCGCCAACCGGCCGTCCGGCCATTTCATAAGACGTACAGTTTTCCCGTGATGCGCGATTCGCGCCGAACTGTACTCTTGTTCGCGCGCTCGATGTGTGTACTCGTCGCCAACTGTTCTTCTCTTAAGATTAGATCATCAAGTGCACAGTGCCGCAGATCCCGCTGTTCCGGAACCCTGCCGGTGCATCTTCAAGAGAGAGCCAGTGCGATGGAAAAGGCAAAACCGGAGGGAAAGATCAGGAATCACGACGGCCCGGTCGGCGGGCGAAACACGTGCAACGCGTGCGTATCGGGCGCACACGGCGGGGCGACGGGGCGGCGCGCGCCGGCAGGAGACGCACGATGAAACTCTATGAAAAACTCGCGGACGACATCGAGCGTCTGATCCGCCAGGGTGTGTACCGGCACGGCGACCGGATTCCGTCGGTGCGGCAGGCGAGCCAGCAGCACCGGATCAGCATCACGACCGTGCTGCATGCCTATCTGCTGCTGGAAAGCCGCGGGTTGCTCGAAAGCCGGCCGCAGTCGGGCTATTTCGTGAACCTGCGGCGCGACGACGGCCACGCACCGGTGCGCGAGCTGCGGCCGTCGAAGCCGATCGCGATCTCGTCGTCGGTGGACGTGAGCCGGCTCGTGCTGTCGACGCTGCGCTCGATCGGCACGGACGACGCGGTGCCGCTCGGCTCGCCGTATCCGGACCCGAGCCTGTTTCCGTTCGAGAAGCTGAACCGCTACGCGTATGCGGCCGGTCGCGACAAGTCGCTGTGGGGCGTGACGGACGGGCTGCCGCCGGGCCATCCGCGGCTGATCCGGCAGATCGCGCGGCGCTATCTGGAGAACGGGATGTCGGTGGACCCGAATGAGATCATCGTGACGGTCGGTGCGACGGAGGCGATCAACCTGTGCCTGCAGGCGGTGGCGAAGCCGGGCGACACGATCGCGGTGGAGTCGCCGACGTTCTACGCGATGCTGCACGCGATCGAGCGGATGGGGATGAAGGCGATCGAGGTGGCGACGCATCCGGAATACGGGATCGACATCGCGGCGCTGGCAGCGATCGCGAAATCGCAGCCGATTGCCGCGTGCATGGTGATGCCGAACTTCCAGAACCCGCTGGGCTTCCAGATGCCGGACGAGCGCAAGCGCGAACTGGTTGAGTTCGCAACGAAGGCCGGCATACCGATCATCGAGAACGGTGTGTATAACGAACTGTATTTCGGCGATACGCATCCGAGTTCGCTGAAGTCCTACGACCGGACCGGGATCGTGCTGCATTGTTCGTCGTTCTCGAAGAGCCTGACGGCCGCGTACCGGATCGGCTGGGCGCTGCCGGGCCGCTATCGCGATCAGGTCGAGAAGCTGAAGTTCCTGAATACGCTGGCGACGCCGTCATTGCCGCAGTTGGCGATCGCGGAGTTTCTGGAACGCGACGGCTACGAGCATCACCTGCGACGCTTGCGCAAGGCGTATGCGCAGCAGGCGAACCTGATGCGCGCGATGGTGTCGCGGTTTTTTCCGGAGGGCACGCGCATTTCGAGCCCGGCGGGTGGGTACGTGCTGTGGGTCGAGCTGCCCGCGCAGGTCGACGCGATGCGGTTGTACCAGCTCGCGCTGGAGCAGGGGATCACGATCGGCCCCGGCTACATGTTCTCGATCACCGACAATTACCGGAACTTCATCCGGTTGAACTACAGCAGCCCGTGGTCGCCGGAGATCGAGCAGGCGGTGATCACGGTCGGGAAGCTGGCCGCGGCGTGCATGCGGTGAACGGGTGGGTGACATGGATCGCGGGCGGCGAGACCTGCCGCGTGCGATTCATGTCGTTCAAGCCCAGCCGGCCGCCGAAAACGACCGTGCGGCCGATCGCAGCCAACTGCAGAACGCATCGATTTGCGGCCGCGCGGCGGCCGCGCGCGTCGTCAACAGATGGTAGCTGTAGGGGCCTTGCACCGGCTTGCCCGGCGCAATGGCCAGCAGCCCTTGCCTGACCGCATCGGCGGCGAGGACGTCCGACGCCACGGCCACGCCCTGGCCCGCTATCGCGGCATCGAGCGTCAGATAGGTATGCGAGAAGCTCGGCCCTTGCCGCAAACGCGCCGGGCCGGCCTGCACGTCCTGCATCCGGCTCCAGCGCATCCAGTCCACCTGCTCCGGAATGCGAGCCTCGTATTCGTCGTGCAACAGCGTTGCACGCAACAGATCGTCCACGGTGCGCAACGGCTTGCATATCGACGGTTGCCCGACCGCGAGGAACGTCTCCGACATCAGTTTTTCCGCGATGAGCCCCGGATAGGGGCCCACACCCAGGCGGATCGCCACGTCGACGCGCTCGCGGCTGAAGTCGACGGCGGGCACCGAAGCCAGCAGGCGCACCTCGATGTCGGGATGCAGCCGCCGGAACTCGCCCAGGCGCGGCATCAGCCAACGCGTGACGAACGACGGCATCGCGGTGACCGTGACCTCCGGCGAATCCGCGGCTTGCCGGATGTCGAGCGACGCGCGCTCGAGCTCGTCCATCAAGCGTTCGATTTCCAGGAAGTAGCGCCGCCCGATCTCCGTCAACTGGACCGACCGGGCGCCACGCATGAACAACGGCGTGCCCAGCCACTCCTCCAGCAGCCGCACCTGATGGCCCACCGCACCGGACGTGACGCACAGCTCGTCACCTGCCCGGGCGAAGCCGCCATGGCGCGCGGCCGCCTCGAATGCGCGGACGGAGAGCAGCGGTGGAAGTTGTCGCGACATGACTAAATTGAATTGAGTCTCAGTGTGGAAACGTTTGATTTGTTGCGCGGGAAAGGCGTGCTTAATCTACAAGCCTCCTGTCACGAGGCTCAGAAATAGTGAGCCATGCCATTTCCGGAGTCAACATGGATCTCAGTATTCACGGCGAGTCGAATCCCGCGCTCGCGTCGTCGTTTCGAAAGGTGCTCGTGCCCTGGGCGGTCCAGGGCGGGCTCAATCCGCCGGTCATCACGCATGCGCAGGGATGCTACTTCTACGATGCGAACGGCAAGCGCTACCTGGACCTCACCAGCGGCTATGTCGCGGTGTCGTTGGGACATGGCCATCCGAAGGTGGTCGAGGCGATCCAGGCGCAGGCCGCGCGCATGTGCTGGGTCGCGTCCAGCTACTTCAACGACGTGCGCGCCGAATACGCGGAACTCCTGAACAGCGTTTCGCCGTGGCCGGACGGGCTGCGCGTGCATTTCACCTGCGGCGGTGCCGAGGCGAACGACGACGCGGTGAAGATCGCGCGGCTGGTGACACGCCGGCCCAAGGTGCTGACCGCCTATCGGTCGTATCACGGCAGCACGCTCGGCGCGAGCGCGATGACGGGCGTGGACCGCTGGCGCGATCCGTTCCCGGCGCTGCCGGGCATGGTGAAGTTCTTTGCGCCGTATCCGTATCGCAGCCCGTTCCATACGTCGGAGCCGGCCGAGGAAACCCGGCGCGCCCTCGATCACCTGGCGCGTGTCCTTTCGCATGAAGGCGCCCAAAACGTCGCCGCGATCCTGATGGAGCCGATGACCGGCTCCAGCGGGGTCGTCGTCTACCCGCCGGGCTATCTCGCGGGCGTTCGGGATCTGTGCGACCGGCACGGCATCCTGCTGATCTTCGACGAGGTCATGACGGGCTTCGGGCGCACGGGGGCATTGTTCTGCGCCGAGCGGGTCGGCGTGTTGCCGGACCTGATTTCGTTCGCCAAGGGGGCCAGCTCTTCGTATACGCCCCTTGGCGGCGTCCTGGTGCGCGAAGGTGTGGCCCGCCACTTCGATACGGAACTCTTCGACGTAGGCCACACGCATGCGGGCCACGTACTGGCGGTCGCCGGCGGGCTCGCCGCGCTGAAGGTCTATCTGGAAGAGGGCTTGTTCGAGCGGGCGCGCGAGATCGAAGGCTGGCTGCGCGACGGTCTCGGCGAGCTGGCGGAGCGTCATCCGTCGATCGGCGACGTGCGGGGCATGGGCGCCCAGTTCGGCATCGAGCTGGTGCGCGACCGGGAAACGCGCGAGCCGCTCGTCGAGTGGCACCACCCGGCGGGATCGGCGCCGATGCGCGCGTTCTATGGCGAACTGCTGAAGCGCGGCGTTCACGCGTACGGGCGCTACAACGTGGTGATCGTGACGCCGCCGCTCGTCATCTCGCGCACGGAGCTGGACGAGGGACTGGATGCGCTCGACGCGGCGCTGACGGTGCTGGAGGCCGCGCGATGAACTATGAGGACATTCTGTATCGCGAAGCGGGCGGCGTGGCGACGATCACGATCAACCGTCCGTCGGTGTACAACGCGTTCCGCGCCAGGACGGTCGACGAACTGCTGCATGCCTTTCAGCAGGCGGGCTGGAATCGCGAGATCGGCGTGATCGTGCTGACCGGCGCCGGCGAAAAGGCCTTTTGCACCGGCGGCGACCAGACGAGCCACGGCGATGGCGGCTACGGTGGCCGCGGCGCGATCGGCTTGCCCGTGGACGAGTTGCAGAGCCTCATTCGCGACGTGCCGAAGCCGGTGATCGCGCGCGTCAACGGCTATGCGATCGGCGGCGGCAACGTGCTCGTGACGGTGTGCGACCTGGCGATCGCGAGCGAAGCGGCCCAGCTCGGGCAGGTGGGGCCCAGGGTGGGGTCGGTGGATCCCGGCTTCGGCACGGCGCTGCTCGCACGTGTCCTCGGCGAAAAACGCGCGCGGGAAGTGTGGTTCCTGTGCCGGCGCTACACGGCGCGCGAAGCGCTTGCAATGGGGTGGCTCAATGCGGTCGTGCCTGCCGATCAGCTCGACGGGGAAGTCGCGCGATGGTGCGACGAAATCCTTGCACTGAGCCCCACGGCGCTGGCGATCGCCAAGCGGTCGTTCAACGCGGATTCCGAGAACATTCGCGCGATCGGTGCGCTGGGATTCGAGGCGCTGTCGCTGTACTACGACACCGACGAATCGAAGGAGGGCACGCGTGCTTTCCGCGAAAGGCGCAAGCCCGATTTCCGGCGTGGAAAGGCTGGCCATGATCCGCAACCCTGATCTGTCGCCCTGCCTGCTTGGGGCGATCCGGCAGGGCGACATCGTGCGACTCACGATTCGGACGGAGCACTTCGATGAGCACCACTGACATACTTTGGCAACCACCGTCCGACTGGCGGACCAGCACGCTGCTAGGTGAACTCTGCGCGTGCCTGGGCGCATCGTCGTTCGAAGAACTGATCGGGATTTCGCTGCGTGAGCCGCAACGCTACTGGGCCGCGGTGATGACGCACCTGCAATTCCAGTGGCGAACGCCGCCGCAGCGGCATGTCGACCTGGCGGGCGGCCCCGCGTTTCCGCGATGGTTTCCCGGCGGTCGACTGAACTGGGTCGATCATGTGCTTGCGCACGCGGACGGTCCACGCGCGATGCAGGCGGCAGTCATCACGGAAACGGAGGACGGACGCGTCAGCACGACCAGCTATGCCGCGCTGGCTCGGGAAGTACGGCGCCTGGCTTCGCGGCTCGCCACGCTTGGCGTCGGTGCAGGCGATCGGGTCGGCATCATGATGACGATGGGGGCGCAGGCCGCGGCCAGCCTGATTGCCGTATCGGCGCTCGGTGCGATCGCCGTGCCGCTGTTCACCGGCTTCGGGGCGGACGCCGTCGCCGCGCGACTGACGCTGGCCGACGCGCGTGTGTTGCTGGCGAGCGGCGGCTACCTGCGCCGCGGACGCACCATCGACCTGAAACCCGTGTTCGACGCCGTGCAAGAACAGATGCCGGGTTTGCGCATCGTCGTCCACGGCGACGAGCCGGCGCGTTCCGCCGCCCTCGACGACCCGGCTTCCGCGCACGCGGCGGCGCCCCGCGCGTTTCCCGCGCAGGACCCGGACCAGCCGTTCATGATCGTTTTCACGTCCGGCACGACGGGGGAGCCGAAGGGCACGGTGCACACGCATGCCGGGTTCCCGTTGAAGATCCTGCACGATTGTGCGTACCACTTCGAGTTGCGCCCCGGCGATCGCTGCCTGTGGCCGAGCGACATGGGCTGGATCGTCGGCCCGCTCACGACGGTCGGCGCGCTCGTCCGCGGCGCGACCCTGGTGTGCTACGACGGCGCGCCCGACCATCCGGGCGCCGGACGTCTGGCCGAAATCATCGACCGCCACCAGGTCACGCATTTCGGCGCATCGCCCACGCTGATCCGCAGCCTGGCGGCGTCGCCGGATGCCGTCGACGGCGCGGTGCTGGAGAGCCTGCGTGTGCTGATGGTGGCCGGCGAGGTGATCGACCCGGATCACTTCGCGTGGTTCTTCCATGCATTCGGCCGGGCGCGGTTGCCGGTGATCAACTACAGCGGCGGCACGGAGGCGTCGGGCGCGCTGTTGGGCAATGTTCCCGTGCGCCCGATCCGTGCCTGCGCTTTCAACGCCGTATCGCCGGGCGTCGACGCGTTTGCCGCCGACGAGAAAGGGCAGCGCGTGCGTGGCGTTCCCGGTGAACTGGTGATCGCCGCGCCTTTCGTCGGGATGACGTCGGGATTCTGGAACGCGGCCGACCGCTACGAGGAAACGTACTGGCGCCAGCGGCCGGGCCTGTGGACGCATGGCGACCTGTTGCTCGAAGACGATGACGGACAATTCTTCATCCTCGGCCGCGCGGACGACACGCTGAAGATTGCCGGCAAGCGGCTGGGGCCGGCCGAGGTCGAGTCGGTCGTGCTCGGGTCGCCGCTCGTGCGCGACGTGGCGGCCGTCTCGCTGCCCGATCCGGTGAAAGGGGAGCGGCTGGTGGTTTGCGTCAGTACCCACGGCGAACCGCCGAGCGTGCTGGTGAAGTCGCTGGCCGATCGGATCGAGGCGGCGCTGGGAAAACCGTTCCGTCCCGGCGTCGTGCATGTCGTGCCCGATCTGCCGCGCACGCGCAACGGGAAGGTCATGCGCCGCGTGGTGCGAAACGTGTTGCGGGGCTTGCCGCCGGGCGACGTGAGCGCCCTCGAGAATCCGGCGGCGCTTGCAGCGTTGCAGGCGCTGGCCGATCAGGGCACGGCATGACGGATCGACATCGGAACGGGCGGGGCGCGGTGTGGTGTCATCCCCCCGTCACCGGCGGAAAGAATGCGACCTCGCTGTCCTCCCGCACGACGAATTCCCCGGTCACCATTTCGAGGTTCACGGCCGCCCGCACTGGGCGGTCCATCCGCAACGCGTCCGCGCTGCGCGCGTCGCGCGCGGCCAGCGTGCCGCGCAGCGCGTCGACGGTGAGTTCGCGGGCATCGATTTCGACGGTTTCTTCATCGAGCGCCAGTTGTTCGCGAATGCTCGCGAAGTATTTGATCGTCAGTTTCATTGGAATGTCTCGAGCAGGAGCGGCGGAATCGGAAAACACGAAGCGAGCGCAATCAGCCCCAGCGCCGCATCGCCTGGTCGTCATGCGCCTTCGCCTCGACCCAGCCGGATTCGCCGTCGTGCCGGATCTCCTTCTTCCAGAACGGCGCGTGGGTCTTCAGGAAATCCATCAGGAATTCGCACGCATCGAACGCGGACGCGCGATGCGCGGCGGCCACCACGACCAGCACGACCGACTGGCCGAGCGGAATGCGTCCGACGCGGTGCACGATCCTGACCGCCTCGAGCCGCCAGCGCGCGGTGGCCTCCTCGACGATGCTCCATAGCGCCTGTTCGGTCATCGTCGGGTAGTGCTCGACTTCCAGCGCGACGACGTCGTCGACGTCGCCTTCCTTGCGCACGACCCCGAGAAAATTCACGACCGCACCGACATTCGGATTGCGAACGATCGGTGCAAGCTCCGCGCCCGCGTCGATCGGCGCATGCTGCACGCGCACTTCGAAGCCGGCGGCGATCGCGGGCGCCGATTCGGGGTGCGGGTCGGTCGCGTCGACGGGCGGCGGGGCGCTGCCGGCACGCGGCGGATCGTCCGGCAGCCCGGCGCGGGATTCGGTGAAGGTCGTCATGACAGGTTCTCCAGTGGGCGGCGCATCCTGTATCGCGGGGCGGCCCGTCAGCCGCCGACGAGCGACATGCGCACGGTCGGATAGGTCTTGCCCGGCGCGCGGGCCGGCCGTGCGGCCCGGCGCTCGGAATAGCGGTCGTCGCGCTGCGTCCAGCGTGCGCGCACGGCGGCGGCGAGGTCGGCGGTCGACGCGGCGTCGTCGAGCCACGGCCGCAGGTCGGTGCCTTGCGTCGCGAACAGGCACGTATAAAGCCGGCCGTCGGCTGACACGCGGGCGCGCGAGCAGGTGCCGCAGAACGGATGCGACACGCTCGCGATGAAGCCGACTTCGCCCGCGCCATCGATGTGCGCGCAACGGATCGCGGTGGCGTCGTGCCCCGGTTCGCCGACGAGCACGAGCGGATAGTGTTCATCGATCAGCTCGCGCATCCGCGCGGCCGGGACGACCTTGTCGCCGGACCAGAAGCTGGCGCCGCCGACATCCATGTATTCGATGAAGCGCACGGCCACGCCCGTATGCCGGAAGTGCCGCACGAGCGGCAGGATCTGGTCGTCGTTCACGCCGCGCTCGATCACTGCGTTGACCTTGACCGGCGCGAGCCCGGCCGCATGCGCGGCTTCGATGCCGGCCAGCACGCGCGCCACCGGCACGTCGGCGTCGCTCATCCGGCGGAATACCGCGTCGTCGAGCGCATCGAGGCTCACGGTCACGCGCGACAG
>NZ_BBSK01000154.1:0-2463 GCF_001319805.1 Burkholderia sp. E168m22 | reverse complement strand
GCCTTCGCGGCGAGCAGCGAGCCGTTGGTCGTCAGCGCGATTTCGACGGGCTTGCCGTCGACGGTCGTCAACGCGGCCAGCCGTTCGATCAGTGCTTCGAGATTGCGGCGCAGCAGCGGCTCGCCGCCCGTGATGCGGATCTTCTCGACGCCGAGCGACGTAAAGGCGCGGGCGATCTTTTCCAGTTGCGCGAACGACAATCGCTCGGACGACGGCATGAACGCGTAGTCGGCGCCGAAGCTCTCGCGCGGCATGCAGTAGCCGCAGCGGAAATTGCACTGGTCGATGACGGACAGGCGCAAGTCGCGCAGCGGACGGCCGAGCGTGTCGGACGGGCGGGGGACAGCGCCGGGCGATGCGTCGCCGGATGAGGCGGCGGCGGCCGGCGCGGCGGAAACGATGGCATTCACGATCGGGTCGTCGGCCTGCATGAAGTAAGCGAAGGGGCGTCGCCGCTCGGCCGTGCGGATGCCGACGTGTCGGCGCACAGGTCGTGACGAGCCTCATCGTGAGCATAGTCCGCGGGGTTTTGTCGGCAGAGACACAATCCCGCCCGAATTGCAGGAATACAGTTCGCCGCGCGAGAGGCGCGACAGGCGCGGCCAATCGGGCGACGAATGGGGCGACGAAAGGGGCGAAGGCACCGCATCGGGCGGCTATCCGGCGTCGCGCTCATGCGAGCCAGCGCGCGAATTCGTAGTACGGAACAGCGTCGCCGCGCGCGATGGCGCGCCCGGCCGGCAGCCGCGCGAGCCCGCTGGCCAGCACCAGCGACTGCAGCGTGCCGGCGCCTTGCTGGCGCAGCGTGTCGAGCACCGGCGCGCCGTCGGCGCCTACCGTACAGCGCACGCGCACGAAGCGCTCGCGCTGGGCATCCGGCTCGAAGCCGGTGTCGATCGGCAGCGACGGCACGCCCGGCAGGTACGCGTCGCGTCCCTGCAGGCGGCGGATCAGCGGCGCGACGAACAGCGCGAACGTCGTCATCGCGGCGCCCGGATTGCCGGGCAGCAATACCACGGGCCGCGCATCGAGCGCCGCGAGCGCGACCGGCTTGCCTGGCTTCATGCGCACGCCCGTGACGATGAACGATGCGCCGAGTTCAGTCAGCGCCGGACGCAGCAGATCCTTGTCGCCGACCGACGCCCCACCGACGCAGATCACGAGATCGCACTGCGCGTGCACGTCGCGCAACGCCCGATCGACGGCGGCCGCCGTATCGGCCGCGTGCAGGCTCAGCGCGACGTCGGCACCGGTTCCGGCGACCAGCGCGGCGAGCATCGGCGCGTTGCTGTTGTAGATCTGCTGCGGCGCGCGCGGCTGGCCGCATGCGACCAGCTCGTCGCCGGTCGTCAGGATGCCGACGCGCAGCGTCGCACGCACGTCGATCCGCGCGAACCCTTGCGCGGCGGCCACGCCGACGTGCATCGCGCCCAGGCGCACGCCGGCCGGCACGAGCAGATCGCCGGCGCGTACTTCCTCGCCACGGCGGCGGATGTGCGACCCGCTGCGCTGGGGGGCGTCGAACGTGACGTCGCCCGCCTGTTCGTGCGCATGCTCCTGCATCACGACCGTGTCGGCGCCGGGCGGAATCAGGCTGCCGGTGAAGATGCGTGCGGCCGTGCGCGGCGCGAGCCGCGCGGGCGTGTCGCCGGCATAGCAGCGCTGCGCGACGCGCAGCGGCTCGCCGTGCGCGAGGTCGGCGTGCCGCACGGCGTAGCCGTCCATCGCGCTCTGGTCCGCCGGCGGCTGGTCGAGCACCGCGGTCAGCGGCGCGGCCAGTATGTGACCTGCCGCTTGTGGGAGCGGCACGGACGCGGCGGCCTCGAGCGGCGCGAATGCGCTGGCGAATTGCTGCTGCGCGGTATCGAAATCGAACAGGTGTTTCATGAGGAGTGGGCCGGCTGCGCCGGTGCAGGCGATGGATCGAGATGAACGGCGGCGGGCGACACGTATTCGACGAAGCCGTCGTTGCGGCAGAAGCCGAGCAGCCGCACGCCGGCTTCGCGGGCGACGTCGATCGCGAGCGACGTCGGCGCCGAGATCGTCGCGATCATCGGGATGCCGACCCGCGCGGCCTTGCGCACCAGTTCGTAGCTCGCGCGGCTCGACAGGAACACGAAGCCCGCGCGCAGGTCGGCGCGGCGGCGTGCGAGCTGCCCGATCAGCTTGTCGAGCGCGTTGTGGCGGCCGACGTCCTCGAACACGTCGAGCACGGCGCCGTCGCGGTCGCACCACGCGGCCGCGTGGATGCCGCCCGTCTCGCGCATCAGCGTCTGCCGGGCCGGCAACGCATGCGCGGCGCGCGCGATCGCGTCGGCGCCGATGCCCGCGGCCGCGCCGGCGGCCGCGATACGCGGCGGGTGCAGGTCGAGCTGCGCGATGCTTTCGATGCCGCACACGCCGCAGCCCGTGCGGCCGGCCAGCGCACGGCGGTGCGCCTTCAGCGCCATGAATGCCTGCTGT
>NZ_BBSK01000153.1:0-75703 GCF_001319805.1 Burkholderia sp. E168m22 | reverse complement strand
CTGTGACACGGTGAGCCGCACTTCGGCGCTGCCCGGCCGGTATTCGCTTTCGATGTCGAAGACGTCCGACGCGCGCTCGACGATGCCCTCGCTCAGCGCGAAGCCGAGGCCGAACGCGTCGAGGTCGATCGGCGTCGCCATCATGACCGTGTGCGAGATGCCGTTGAACACGAGTGCAACCGGGGTTTCGTCGACGACGCGATCGACGGTGTCGCGCGCGTCGCCGGCACGGTGGCGCGTCACCTGACACGCGGTGCTGCCGGTCGGATCGTCACGGCGAGTGCAGGACTCCATGCGGTTTTCTCCAGGCGGGGCGGCCGGCGGGCCGGCCGGGCTCGGCGCGCACGCCGAACGACGGGAATCGATGCCGCCGGGCGGGCGCCGAAGGGCGCACTACCGCCGCGGGCAGGCGTTGCATAAGATGTTAAGTGGAGTGAACAGTGCGCCGCAGACACAGCGCCGCCACGCGGAAAGCAGTACAGCTGAGCGTCCCGCCGGCGCCGAATATGTTTTCCGTGCACACATCTTCGGCGGCGCAAGCAGCACAGTTTCAGCGCACGTTCGAGTGATTGCGAGTATCGTTGCAAACGCGATATCGTCATTCACGCTTCGATGCCGTGCGAGCGATCGTTTGTGTTCGCATGTGTCGTCGCCAAGCCGTCGCGCGATTTCCTGCTTCGAGCGTACGTCCTCACAACCACGAGCAAATTACGGTCATGGAAATCTTCGATGCGTTCCATCTCGCCCGATTGCAATTCGCATTCACGGTGTCGTTCCACATCGTGTTCCCCGCGATCAGCATCGGCATGGCGAGCTTCCTGGCAGTGCTGGAATGGCGCTATCTCGTCACCGGCGACGCCGCCTACAAATCCATGTTTCAGTTCTGGTCGAAGATCTTCGCGATCGGCTTCGGGATGGGCGTGGTTTCCGGCGTCGTGATGGCGTACGAGTTCGGCACCAACTGGGCCGGATTCTCGCGCGTCGCGGGGAACATCACCGGCCCGCTGCTCACGTATGAAGTGCTGACGGCGTTCTTCCTCGAAGCCGGCTTTCTCGGCGTGATGCTGTTCGGCTGGCAGCGCGTCAGCCCGCGCGCGCACTTCTTCGCGACGCTGATGGTCGCGGTCGGCACGCTGATCTCGACGTTCTGGATTCTCGCGTCAAACAGCTTCATGCAGACGCCGCAAGGCTACAAGATCGAGAACGGCCTCGTCGTGCCGGTCGACTGGTTCAAGATCGTCTTCAACCCGTCGTTTCCGTACCGTCTCGTGCACATGACGATCGCGGCGTTCATCGTCGCGGGCTTCATCGTCGCCGCGTGCGGCGCGTGGCACCTGCTGAAGGGGCGCCGCGACGAGCCGGTGAAGCGCAGCTTCTCGATGGCGCTGTGGATGCTGCTGGTGCTCGCGCCGATCCAGATCGTCGTCGGCGACGCGCACGGGCTGAACACGCGCGAATACCAGCCGGCGAAGATCGCGGCGATCGAAGGGCTGTGGGAAACCGAGAAGGGCGGCACCGCGCTGAACCTCGTCGGGCTGCCCGACATGCAGGCCGAAACCACGCGCTATGCGATCCAGGTGCCGCACCTCGGCAGCCTGATCCTCACGCACAGCTGGGACGGCGAGATCCGCGGGCTGAAGGAATTCCCGCCGCAGGACCGCCCGTATTCGCCGATCATCTTCTGGACGTTCCGGATCATGGCCGGCCTCGGGATGCTGATGCTGCTCACCGCGCTGCTCGGGCTGCTGCTGAGAAAGGGCGGGCGCCTGTATGAAACGCGCTGGTTCCAGTGGTTCGTGGTGGCGATGGGGCCGTCGGGCATCGTCGCGCTGCTGGCCGGCTGGATCACGACCGAGGTCGGGCGGCAGCCGTGGACCGTGTACGGCGTGCTGCGCACCATCGACTCGGTCTCCCCGCTCACCGCCCAGCAGGTCGGCGTGTCGCTGCTGGTCTTCGTGGTCGTGTATTTCCTGGTATTCGGAACGGGTATCTACTACATGATGAAACTGATGAAGCGCGGGCCGGCGGCCCAGGCCGGCTACATCGAACTGCACCGGCATCCGGGGCTGCGCAAGAGCGCGCTGTCCACGCCGCTGAACGTCACCGAGGCGGAGTAACCATGCACATCGATCTTCCTGTCGTCTGGGCCGCGATCATCGGCCTCGGCGTATTCATCTACGTGATGCTGGACGGCTTCGATCTCGGCATCGGGCTGCTGTTTCCGTTCTTCGATGCGAAGGCCGAGCGCCAGGTGATGCTCGACACCGTCGCGCCGGTGTGGGACGGCAACGAGACGTTCCTCGTGCTCGGCGGCGCGGGCCTCTATGGCGCGTTCCCGGTCGTGTATTCGACGCTGCTGCCGGCCAACTACCTGCCGCTGGTGCTGATGCTGGTCGGGCTGATCTTCCGGGGCGCGGCGTTCGAGCTGCGTGCGAAAGCCACCCGCACGCAGCACATGTGGGATCTCGCGTTCATCGGCGGCTCGGCGCTGGCGGCGTTCTGCCAAGGGATCGTGCTCGGTTCGCTGCTGCAGGGCATCAAGATCGAGAACAACCAGTTCGCGGGCGGGCCGTTCGACTGGCTGTCGCCGTTCAGCATGATGTGCGGGATCGGCGTGCTCGTCACCTATGCGACGCTCGGCTGCGGCTGGCTGATCCTGAAGGTCGACGGCGAACTGCAGCGCAAGATGCGGTTGCTGATGAAGCCGCTCACGGGCGTGCTGCTCGCGGTGATGGGCGTGGTGAGCCTGTGGACCGTGATCGGGCTGCCGGCCGTCGCGCACCGCTGGTTCGGCAGCGGCAACCTCGGCTGGTTCCTGCCGGTGCCGATCCTCGTTGTCGCGTGCGTGTGGGGTATCTTCCACACGGTGAAGCGTGCGCACGAGGCCACGCCGTTCCTGCTGACGCTCGCGCTCGTGTTCCTCGGCTACACGGGGCTCGTGATCAGCATCTGGCCGAACATCGTGCCGCCGTCGCTGACGATCTGGGACGCGTCGTCGAGCCATTCGAGCCAGTTGTTCGCGCTGGTCGGCACCGTGATCGTGCTGCCGATCATCCTCGTGTACAACGCGATGCAGTACCGCGTGTTCCGCGGCAAGGTGCGCGAGGGCGATATCGGCTATCACTGAGCGGCAAGCGAGGTGACGGGGCGCGGCGGTCGCGTATCATCACGCGCAGCGCGGCGCCCGGCACGGCACCCGATAGAAAGCGGCCCGCCACGCGCGGGCCGTTGCACATCGGGTGAGCGCGCAACGGATTGCGTTGCGTATTCCTTTGGCAGTCGAGAAAACATCATGATCGTCAGACCACGACAGAACTGGCTCAGGATGCTGTTCGTATGGAACGGCTCCGTGCTGCAATCCATCATTCCGCAGCTCGTGTTCATGGCGATCGTCAGCACGCTGGCGGTCTTCACGAACGGGCGCATCTTCGGCGAGAAGATTCCGCTGAACACCGCGCCGTTCACGCTGTTCGGGCTCGCGCTCGCGATCTTCCTCGGGTTTCGCAACAACGCGAGCTTCGAGCGCTTCAAGGAGGCGCGGCATCTGTGGGGCAACCTGCTGATCGCCGCACGCGCCGTGACGTCGCAACTGCATCGCTACCTGCCCGACAGCGTGAGCGACGCCGAGCGCAACCGGCTCGCCGATCTGCTGATCGCGCTCGCGTATGCGCTGAAGCACCAACTGCGTCACACTGATCCCACCGACGACCTGGTGCGCATTCTCGGGGCGGAGCGCACGGCCGCGCTCGGGGGAAAATGCTACAAGCCGGTCGCGATCCTCGACGAACTGCGCGGCGGCATCGTTGGTGCGCTGGGGCGCGCGCCCGGCAGCGACGCGACCTGCTGGATGTTCGAGACGCAACTCGATGAACTCGGCAAGTCCGTCGGTGGTTGCGAGCGCATCCTGTCGACGCCGATTCCGTTTTCGTACAGCGTGCTGCTCCATCGCACCGTGTATGCGTATTGCGTGCTGCTGCCGTTCGGGCTCGTCGATTCGACGGAGTTCTTCACGCCGCTGATCTGCGTGTTCATTTCCTACACGCTTATCGCGCTCGAAGCGATCGCGAACGAAGTGGCCGAGCCGTTCGGCCTCGCGCCGAATGCGCTCGCGCTCGATGCGATCACGCGCACGATCGAGCGGTCGGTGCTCGAACTCGGCGATCGGCCGCTGCCGGAGGAGTTCGTGCCGGCGTCGACGTATCAGATCACGTAGGCGGCGTGGCCGGTAGTGTAGTCGCCCGTAAGGTTGATCGGCCGGACCGGGGAGAGGTGTGTAGACTCGGGCTCGTTCAACGGAGCCCACACCATGCAATTGCTTGATCACGTGTCGATCGGCGTGCCGGATATCGACCAGGCACGCCCTTTCTACGATGCCGTCATGGCTGCGCTGGGCGCAGCGAAGGTCTACGACCGGCCCACTGCGCTCGGTTACGGCGAACGTTGCCATGCGAACGACGTCACATCGACCTTTCTGGCGGTGTATCTGGATCCCGCCGAAGTCGGGACGAGCAAGCGGCACTGGTGTTTCAAGGCCGCATCGCGCGAGCAGGTGCATGCGTTTTTCGAGGCCGGCCTCGCGACGGGGGGCCAGTCCGACGGCGAGCCCGGATTGCGGCCGCAGTACCACGGCGCCTACTACGCGGCTTTTCTGATCGATCCGGCCGGCAACCGGGGCGAGGCCGTGTGTCATGCGGCGGGGGCGGAGCGCGGGCGGCCGTGACGGCGCGCCGCTCGATCGAACTACGTCAGCCCCATCGCGCCTTTCACCTCCGCGAGCGTCGCGCCTGCGACTTCTCGCGCATGCAGCGTGCCGCGTTCCGGATTGCCATGACTTCGGCCTTGTCGGTCTAGGCGAAATGATTCACATAATCATGTGATCAGAGAAAATCACCCGCTATTGGTTTTTCTGATATTGACATCCATTCGGGATATGCCGATGGACGGGCTATGGTAACGTTTTGCTTTCGTTTTCCGCGCTCGCCATTACGACATGCCTGCATACGTCAAACCAAGATGGTTAAGGGATCTGCTGCGTTTCCTCCCTTTGAAGAGCCAGTTCGTGCTATCGGGAAACGTGCGCGACTTGCAGGCCGGTGAGATTGCACCTGAAGTCGTGACGGCGCAGTCGCTGGTCAATACGTTGGGCGACAATCTCCGGGAAGCAGGCTACGCGCAGTTGATTGTCTGGAATCCGGTTTCAGGTTTTACGGTGCCGGAAAGCCGGTTGCCGCCGACGGAGCCTGCCGACGATACCTTGCGGCGCCTGGGCCTGACACCGGTCGACGGCGCAGCGCCCGGCGGCATCGATGCGCTGACTGCGTGCCTCGATCGCCTTGCCGCGCTGCCGGGCTTGCCGGTTGCGCTCGTCGTCGATTTCGCTTCCCGGCTCGCGATTCGCGCGGAAGCGCTGAATCCGGCCGAGCACGCACTTTTCACGCGGGCGCTGGTATTGGCGCATACGGCGGCACCGCGCCCGGCGGGAGAATTACGACGTCCGTTTTTCAATACCGTGATTTGGATCGTCGACAAGGAGGGCGATTTGCCCGACTGGTTGCTGGTCGACAATCCGCGTATTCGGCACATTCCCGTATCCAGACCCGATAGTGCCGCCCGTCGCGCATTGGCCGGCGCGCTGCTCCGTGGCGTATCCGGCGCTCCGGCCGCTACGCCGGACAGTCTTGCCCAGGCGGAAGCCGCATTCGTCGATGGTTCCGAGGGATTGCTGCTTGCGGACATGAATGCGATCGCCACGCTCGCTCGAGTCGAGCAGGTTCCCGTCGAGAAGATTGCTGATGCCGTGCGGCGCTACAAGGTTGGCGTCACCGAAGATCCATGGTTGCAGATTGATCGCGACAAAATTCGTCGGGCAGACACGTTTGTGCGGCAGCGGGTCAAGGGGCAGGTGCACGCGGTCACGCATATGCTCGACCTCGTCAAGCGCGCCATGACCGGCGTGGGGTCCGGCCGCAAGGGAAACCGGCCGCGCGGCGTTGCATTCCTCGCCGGCCCGACCGGGGTCGGGAAAACCGAACTCGCCAAGACCATCACGAGTTTGCTGTTCGGCGACGAAAGCGCCTACATTCGTTTCGACATGTCGGAATTCAGCGCCGAGCATGCCGACCAGCGACTGATCGGCGCGCCGCCGGGCTATGTTGGCTACGATGTCGGCGGCGAATTGACGAATGCGATTCGCGAACGTCCGTTCAGTGTCGTGCTCTTCGATGAAATCGAAAAGGCGCATCCGCGCATCCTCGACAAGTTCCTGCAGATCCTCGACGACGGCGTATTGACATCGGGGCGTGGCGATCGCGTCTATTTTTCCGAGGCGCTGATTGTTTTTACGTCGAACCTCGGCATCTACCGTCAGGACGAATCGGGTCTGCGTGTGACGAACGTCCAGCCGGGCGACGATTTTGCGGCGATTCAGAGCAAAGTACTCGGGGAAATCCAGCGGCATTTCAAGCTGGTCCTGAACCGTCCCGAGATTCTCAACCGCATCGGCGAGAACATCATCGTCTTCGACTTCATCCGCGAGGATGTCGCGACGGATATCTTCGATCAGATGGTCGGTGCCGTGCTCGGCGATATCGCGTCTCAGGGAATTGCCATCGATCTGGATGCGCGATCCAGGGAAGCACTTCGGGCAAGATGCCTCGCCGATCTATCCAACGGTGGCCGCGGCATTCGCAATCAGATCGAGGCACATCTGCTTAATCCGCTGGCACGCGGTTTGTTCGATCAGGATGCGAATCCCGGCGATCGGTTTGTCATCTCGGGCATTGACGCAGGCGCGTTGCAATTGCAGAAGCAATAGTCCATGGACATCCGTATTTCGCGCCTTCATTTTCCCGTTACGACACTCGGACCGGGGCAGCGGATCGGAATCTGGTTTCAGGGTTGCTCGATTCGATGCCCCGGGTGTATTTCGATGGATACCTGGGCGAGCGCCGGCGGGGAAACGACCGTCGATGCCGTATTGGCGCAAGTCCGAAACTGGTTGTCCGGCGCCACCGGCATCACGATTTCGGGCGGCGAACCGTTCGATCAGCCTGACGCGCTGATTCACCTTCTGCAGGGTCTGCGGAAATTATCGGCTTGCGACATTCTCGTCTACAGCGGCCACCCGATCGAGTCGCTGGCCGATACCCTGACACGCGCCGACGGTCTGATCGACGTACTGATCTCCGATGCATTTGACATCGATGCGCCACAGACACGCCCGTTGCGTGGTAGTGACAATCAGCGGTTACATTGCCTGACCGCACTCGGCCGTGCCGGTTTTTCGCATTATGAATCCATGTCGAAGAAGCCGGGTAAAGCACTCGACGTGATGTTCGATGAAGACGGTAGTGTCTGGTTTGCGGGGATACCGGACCGTGACGATTTTCAACGCTTGAGAGACCTATTGATCGATCAGGGCCATCAAGTCCGGATCAGCGCCGACAAGGCGAAAAACAAATAAGACAGGAAATGTCAGCCATGATGCGTTTTTGTCCGAATTGCCAGACCGAGCGGTCGGTCGACGAGTGGTTTTGTGCCGGTACGATCGGCTCCGCTTCCTGCAACTGGGATTTGTCGGGTGTACCGATCCGGGCCACCGGCTGGCGCCCGCAGGATGTGGTCACGGCCGAGGCCGTCAGCCAGCAGGCGGCTGCGCTCGCGTCCGGCGCCGCGGCGCGGATCTCGTTCTCGTGCGTGAACGGCCATCCGATGAACGATGGCGACCTGATGTGCCTTGAATGTGGCGCGGATCCAGCCTTGCACGCGGACGGCGGGGCGCTTGAGACCGCGCGGGACACGACGGGCCCCGCGACCGAGGACGAGACGCCGAGCGAAGAAACACGGATCGACGGCTGGCGATTGTTGCACCAGATTTCCAGTACGGACGGCGTGCGCGAACGTTACGTGGCCCAGCAGGACGAAACGGGTCGACAGGCGGTTCTGACGCTTTACCGGCCGGGGGCCGAGCCGGACCCGGCCGTCTACGACGTCATTCGCCGGTTGCCGCGCGAGCATGTTCCGGAAATCATTGCGACCGGACGCTGGGATCAACGTGCGTATGAAGTTGCCGAAGAACTGAGCGGCGGGACCCTGGCGGACCTGGGCATCGCGGTACGGGACATCGCGACGATCCGCCATGTGGTCGACGAACTCGGTCGGATTCTGCACGCGTTTTCGGAAGTCGGTCTGCGGCATCGCGATCTGCGACCCGGGACGCTGCTTGTGCGTAGCCGTGAACCACTGGACCTGGTCATTAGCGGCTTCGGTTCGGCGCGCTTGTCCGAATTCGATCTCGACATCGTCTCCCCACTCGAAACGACGCGATACATGGCACCCGAGGCCATCGCAGGCGGTGTTGCTGCGGCGTCCGACTGGTGGAGCCTCGGCATGATCCTGCTGGAACAGCTCACTGACGGTCGCTGCTTCGAGGGCATCAACCCACGTGCCTTTCTGATTCACGTGCTTGCCAATGGTGTCGCGCTGCCGGACGACCTCGAGCCGTCACTTCATCTGCTGTTGCGCGGTTTGCTGGCGCGTGATCGGCATCAACGCTGGCAGTGGCCCCAGGTCAAAGCCTGGCTGGACGGCAAGCCGGTGGATGCACCGTCGGCGATGACGGTCGATTCCGATGGCGGTGAAGGGGCGAGCATCGCGTTGGCGGGGCGGCAATATCGCAGGCCGGCTGTCTTCGCACTGGCCGCGGCGGAACGCGAGAATTGGGATGCGGCGCGTGATCATCTGAATCGCGGCGTCATCATGACCTGGGCCGAACAGGCAGGGGTCGGCGCCAAGACGCAGTCGGGCCTGCGGCAGGTGGTCCAACTCGACGGTGTCGATGACGATTGCCGCTTGATGATCGCGCTCAAGCTGTTGAATCCCGAAATGCCGCTTATTCTGCGTGGCGATATCGTCACGCCCGGCTGGCTGTTGCAAAACCCGTTGGAGGGTTACGACCTGATCACGGGGCCGGTACCCGCGTTCCTGGAGCGGATGGGTACGGAAAGCTGGCTGTCGCGCTTGCGTTCGCGAGCCGACGAAGTGCGGCACCGGGCAGGCCAGCTTGGCATCGAGCTCAACGAGGACATGGTGCGTATCGCGCTGCTTTCCACGTCGCGCGCCCAGTTGGCGGCGCAGTGGGAAGAGCGGCGTTTGTTGCTGCCCGACTCGAGTCACCCCGGTTTGCTGTCGCTGACGGAGCGCCGCGTCCATAGCGAGGAAGATCTCATCGTCCTGTTGAGCGCGGCGATTTCCCAGTTCCGGTCGGTTGACGAGATTCTCGAGCAGGCGGCAGCCCTCGCGGAACGGGAACACATTCTGATATTTGATCGCCAGGCAGCCCGAGCCGCGCTGGCGCTGCCTCGCGCCGAGTTGTTCCGGGCCGTCGATGACCGGATCGCCGGATTCGCGCGTACCGGCAATCAGACGGTCGACGACTGGGCGGAGCAGTTCCGGCTGGAACGTCGCCTGCCGCTGCACGAGGTGGTCGTGCTGCTGTCCGTACCCGCCGAACAGTGGCTGGAGCCGCAGAAGCAGCAATACGTGTCACAGATTCTCGATTTCTTCGAGAAAAAAGTCGCCACCACCGTGCTGCGTGGCCCGCTGGTCCGGATGACCATCGGGAAGACGACGGGGAGAGTCGATCTTCATGAACTGAACGGTGAGCGGTTCGCCAGCACTGCGCTGCTTGATCATCTACTCCAGCGCAACGTGCAGACGGTATCCGTGGACCCCGACGTGTTTGGCGCCGGCGGAACGCTCGAGGGCCGGTTGCACACGCTGTACCGGCAGACCTCGCTGTACAAGCGGGACACCGGCATCGACGGTCTCTATCTGGGTTTCCCGTTCCTGCTTTACAAGGATCATCGCAGTACAACGCGCCCTCGCATCGCCCCCGTCCTGTTGTGGCCGGTCAAGCTGTTGATGGAGCTGGGCACGCGAGGGCAGGTTGCAATGGCCTTTGACGGCGAGCGTGAAGAGGTTCGCCTGAATCCGGCGCTCGAGGGCCTGCTCGGGCGCGATGCCGTGAAGGCATGGCGCGTCGCGGCCGACGAGGTGCTCGGGCGCTCTGCGCTCAAGGCGGGCGACGTCGTCGATGCGTTCGGCTTGTTGGCCGACGTGGAAAGTCGAAAGCTGGGCTCGTTGCCGCCGCCGACCCTCGACGTGCCAGTCGGCGCGACGCGCATCGCCTGTGCCGGCGTGCTGTTTCACGTCGATTTCGCTGGTCAGGCCATCGGTGAGGATCTGCGTCAACTGAAGCAGTTTTCGCCTTCCGGTACGGCGCTCGAGTCGATGCTCAGGCTCAAGGACAAGTCGGCGTACGACGTGTCGGATGCAACCCCGGCCGAACTCGACCGATTCCTGACCGTGGCGAGCGATCCCTCCCAGGAAACGGCAATTCTGCAGGCGCGTCGCGCACCCGGGTTGCTGGTTGAAGGGCCGCCCGGTACCGGCAAGAGCCAGACGATCGTCAACATGGTCGCCGACGCGATCGGACGGGGCCGGAGCCTGCTGATCGTTTGCCAGAAGCATGCCGCGCTGGAAGTCGTGCGCAAGCGTCTCGCCGCGGAAGGGCTGGGCGATCGTATCGTGATGGTCAACGACGTCAACAAGGATCGAGAGCCGACGATCCGGGCAGTTCGCGAGCAACTGGACGCGATTTTTCGCGGCACCGTGTCCGATCGCGGCTCGATACGGCAGCGTGAGCGCATGGCCGCACGCATCGAAGCGCTCGAGGGCGAACTGGATCGTCATCACGCGGCGCTTCATCGCGTAGACGAGCCGACCGGCCTCAGCTATCGGGCACTGCTCGGTGAATTGATGCGACTCGAGGCGGGCACTCCGCCCGTCAACATGCCGCGGTTGCGCACAAGGCTTGGCACACTGGATATTGCTGCGCTGACGACGCTGGAGGAGCACTGCGCACCGCTGGCACGCTACTGGCTGCCGTCCAGGTTCGAAGGCAGCGCACTGGCGCAATTGAAGTCATTCGCGACCGACGCCGCCACGATCGAAGCATTCAATACGGCCTTTGCGGATTTCCGTGACGCGGAGCGCGTGCGGATCGAGACGCTTGCCGCGCATCCCGCTCGATTCGACGTCGACGACCCCGCTCCGTATCGGGCCTGGCTCGATGCGAACGCCAGTCGTCTTGTTGCGCTGGATGAGACGCAACGCAAACGGCTTGCGCAGTGGCTGCCGTTGTTCAGGCCGGCCGATCATGCGGACGCGGAAGGTCATCGGTACTACCGGGCGCTGGGCGACCTGCATCGCGATCTGTTGGCGGTTGGGACCGGTGACTTCGATATCGTCCTGTCGGACGCGGTCGCGCGCTTGCCCGATCTGGCGCTCGACAAACTCGCGACCCAAGCGGCTTTGGCGACTCGCGCCCCGTCTCTGTTGAGCCGACTGAATCCCGTTACTTATTGGCGGCGCGCTCGCTTGATGAAGTTCGTCGCCGGTTGCGGCGTGCCAGCGACCGACGAGACGCTGCGCAAACTGCTGGGCGCGGCTCGGCTCGAAAAGGTTTGGCGGCCACTGCGTGACACGCTGAACACGATCTCCAGGGCATTGCATCTCGAGGCGGTCGAACCCACCTGCGGACCTGCATTCGTCGAGATCTGTCATACGCGATTGCGTCAGCTCGAGGAAATTCGCGAGCTCGCGCAGCATCTTGGAATCGCGCCCCGCGGTGACGAATTCGACTCGGCCGTGATGACCGGAGACCGTGCACCGGTCGAGCAGTTGCTCGATGGTTTCGAGGCGGCATTCGTACGCCACAATGCGCGTTCGCATAGTGTTCAGGCATTGAAGCCGCTAGAAGAATGGTTTTCGGCCGAACTGATGGCTGCGTGCCGGCAGGCCATTGCCGACAACGTCAGTTATCAGGCGCCGTTGAACCGAATCGGCGATGCCTTGCCGACATTGACGGCCTATCAGCAGTTCCGGACCCGGGCACGACATGTCACCGCCGAAGCTCTCGACGTGTTTGCGATCATGCGCGATTACGAGGACGCTTTGACGCGTGTGGCGCCCGAATTCCTCGACGAAACGGTGCGACGCTCGATCAACCGCGAGGCACGGCTCGGATGGAAGCGCCGTATGGAGCACGACAACCCGGAGTTGCTGCTCGATCAGAGCGAAACAGCGGCAAAAATCGAGGCACTCGCGGCTGCCGACGAGGAAATGCGTCGCCTGAATCGAGAACTGCTGCGCAATGGAATCGACCGGGACAAACTGGGTTCCGTGCGCGACTGGGAAGACGTAACGCGCCTGACCGGTCGACGCTCGCGGCGCCTGCGCGAATTCATCGAACTCGGGACAGGGCTGGGGCTGATGGCGCTGCGACCGATTTGGTTGATGAATCCCGATGTTGCGAGCCGCGTGCTGCCGCTGAAATCGGGGCTATTCGATTCCGTCGTCTATGACGAGGCATCTCAGATGCCGGTCGAGTTCGCTATTCCGACACTGTTCCGTGGCAATGTGTCGATTGTGAGCGGGGACGAGAAGCAGATGCCGCCGACGGCGTTTTTTTCGAGCCGGGCCGATAGCGACGAGACGGAAATTTTCGATGGCGAATTGCCCGACGAAGCGGCGACGGACGACGAGCGCGAGCGTTTCGAAGACACCTGGAACCGGCGCGAGATCAAGGATTGCCCCGACTTGCTGCAACTGGCGCGCAGCGCGCTTCCTGTCTCCACGCTGCAAATTCACTATCGTTCGGCATATCGCGAGTTGATTGGTTATTCGAACGCCGCATTCTATGAGAACAATCTCAGTGTGCCGGTTCGCCATCCGGATGCGACGGTGCGCCAGGCCAAGCCGCTCGAACTCATCCAGGTGAATGGACTTTACGAGCAGCAGACCAACAGCGACGAGGCGGACCGCGTGGTCGCCTATCTGGCGCAACTGTGGCAACAGCCGTACGCGCAGCGTCCGTCCGTGGGGGTGGTCACGTTCAACCGCAAGCAGGCCGACCTGATCCAGGAGCGACTGGAACAACGAGCGGAGGACGATGAAGTATTTCGCGAGTGCTATCGCGAGGAGCTGGAGCGGACCGATCGCGGTGAGGACATGGCGGTATTCGTCAAGAACGTCGAGAACGTTCAGGGCGACGAGCGCGACATCATCGTCTTTTCCACGACTTTCGGACGAAATGGTCAGGGAACCTTTCGACGCCTGTTTGGCGTGCTCGGCCAGAGCGGTGGCGAGCGGCGCCTGAATGTGGCCGTCACGCGTGCTCGTCACAAAGTCGTGCTCATCACGTCGATGCCGATCCGCGAGATCTCCGACATGCTCAACACGCAACGCAAGCCGGCGATCCCGCGCGACTATCTGCAAGGCTATATGGAATATGCACGCGCGATGTCAAACGGCGAACTGTCCGCGGGCCGCGCATTGCTCGGGCGAATGAGCAGCGAACGGGCGCATGCGAAGCTGGGGCAGGCGGGTGCCGTCGACGGATTCGCCGAGGATGTTCTTGCGTATCTTCACGGGCTCGGGCTATCGCCTGTCCCTGCGCAGGAGGGCGACGCCTTCGGGCTCGATTTTGCGATCGCCGACCCGCGAACCGGCCTGTATTCGATCGGCATCGAGTGCGATGCCCCCCGCCATCCCTTGCTCGAGCACGCGCGGGCCCGGGAAATCTGGCGTCCGTCAGTGCTGGGACGAGCCATTCCGAAACTGCACCGCGTTTCGTCGCAGGCGTGGTACCACGAGCCGGAGGCGGAGAAGGCGCGCTTGAAAGCCGCAGTGGAGCTTGCGCTCAGCCAGGAGGTGGCAGCATGAGCGGGCCGAAGGTCGTCCGGATCGTAACGCGCGAGGAGATCATCGCGATCTGCGAAGGACATTTGCGGCGTCTCGACCAGGCCATTGCCATATGGGTTGCCGAGGGCACGTATATCGGCATGCTGTCGGACGAAGAGATCGCGGCCACCCGGGCACGCCGCGCTGCGCTGGCCGCCTTGATCGCGGCCGACGCGTTCATGGATTTACAGAAGAAGGTGCCTGACGAGATTGCTTTCCTGAAGGCGGATCTCGCACGACGTCAACTGGAGGCGGTGGATCGTGCCGAACAGGCAGCGAAGCGACGCCGGCAGGGCCGGCACGGCGCGACAACGTTGCTCGGCGCGCTCGAAGCAAAAGGCATCGAGGTTCCGGTCGAGCTTCGTCGTCAACTTGATCGGTTGAGTTCGGGCGACGTTGTCGAGCATGCCGATGCGCTGCTGGCGCAAGGGTATGCGCTGCTGACACCGGATGTGGAGCGTACGCTCAACGACGCGCAACGGGCGCTGGCGACTCGCCTGATGCCGGCCGAAACGCCTGCCGCCTTTCAGGCGTGGAAAGCAGCGCAGTCGATTGCGTCTCGTGATCCGGTGCTGGACCGTCTCGATCGGCAGATTGGGGAAGCGCGCGTGTTCCTGGGAGCGCAGGAAGTCGCCGGTTTTTCGTCGCGGCTCGACGGGCTTGATGATGAGACGAACGAAGCGCGGCGGAATCTGTTACTCGACAGCCTGATCCTCGATCTGGCGAATGCGATCGAGACCGCTCGCGCACGTCGGGCGGCCATCACGGTGCTGGAGGAGTTGACGGCCGAGATGGGTGCATACGACACGGCGGCGACCGTGGCGTTCGCCGAACGCGCTCGACAGTGCGATACCACGACGTTGCCGGATATCGTGGCTGAATTGACCCGGGCCGGCCAGGACTTGATCGCGCAGCTGCGGCAGGAACAAGCAGCCGTGGCTCGGCGCAACGCGATCCTGAGCGGCCTGGCGCGATTAGGCTATGACGTGCATGAGGGCATGACGACCGCGTGGGCGAAGGACGGCCGCGTCGTCGTCAAGAAGCCGTCCCTGCCGGGGTATGGTGTCGAAGTCGGCGGTCAGGCCCAAGCCGGTCGTCTGCAGGTTCGGGCGGTGTCCCTCGTCGCGAATCGCGACGTTGCTCGCGACAAGGACGTCGAGACGCTTTGGTGTGGCGACTTCGCTCGACTACAAGCGTTACTCGCGCAACATGGCGACGATCTGCTGATCGAACGTGCGATGGGTGTCGGCGAGGTGCCGCTCAAGGTCGTTGCCGAGACAGGCGACATGTCGAGCACGGAAGCGGGCAAGCGGACGATGGGGTGAGCCGTTGCGGGGAACGGCACGCCTGGCATTCGCGTATCGCCCGCATTTGGGTATCGCGATTCGCGCAGTGCTGGAGCGAATCTAGTTCCCTTCCGTAGACAGAACGGGCCGAGAGCCTAGCGAGCCGACGAACTGGCCGATCCGCTCACCGTAGGCGCGGCGTAGACAGTCGAGATCCTTGCCGCATTGATGTCGTGCGGTGACCCAGTTCGTTTCGGATTGCCGCAGGGCTTCCGTATCGGAGCTGTTTTGCAGTGCGGTTGAATAGAGCTGAGCCAACCTTCGATCCATCGCTGCCAGGCCAGGATCGTGACAGATGGCCCATTCGTCGTCGTGGGATGCTTGCAAACAATTGAAGCTGGTTACGAAAGTTCGCGTCGAGACTACGCGATCGGCAACAGAGTCGGATGTGTCGTTTCCGTGTCCGGATATTTCTGGCGACACGCTTGTCGGGCCGGCTAGGCTGGATATCGATCGAGACGACGCATGAATTCCGTCGGTCGGCGGATTCCCGTTTTCCCGTTGAGTGATGTCTCGTTCGTTGCCGGCTGGATAGCTTGCGTCAGCTCGGAACTGCGACGAACGAATCGGTACGATTTCAGGATCCAATATGCGATTGGCGGCCAGGCCGACTAGAAACAGTCCGATTCCACTCAGCAGGATTTTGCAGGAAAGGCCAAAATTCCTGAGATCCGGTTCGTTGTTTTTGTATCCAGTCTTGAACCTTCTGTCGACTTTGCGTGTATCGATAAAGCCGCCGATGCCGATCAGTGATGCGAGCACACCTATTCCGATGAGACTGTTCCCCAGCATTGCCATGTGTTTCCCCGTGGTGGTTCATTTGATGTCGTTGTTATTCGATGTAGCCATCAGAATTCGAATCGAGAGTAACACTGGAGCAGATGGCTCGCCGTCGGCTTTCGAAGCCGCACGACGGCGTTTTCCCTCGCGCGTGCGTCGGAGATGGAAGCGGAATCTCCAAGGGGCGGCCCTTCCACTCTGATGATGAATGAGTGACATCGTGGCGCTCCCTTGGAAAGACCGTGACGGACTGTCGCAGATCGAGACCAGAGTTGCCGAATATTCTTGTCGGCCGCCAGGCTACGACCATTGAAGTCCTGTAACGACGGCAGTGCCGTGCGACGGATCAATCGAAATACGTCAACCCCATCGCCCCCTTCACCTCCGCGAGCGTCGCTCCCGCCACTTCCCGTGCATGCAGCGTGCCGCGTTTCAGGATCGCCATCACTTCGGCCTTGTCGGCCTCGAACTCGCGACGGCGCGTACGGATCGGCTCGATCAACGCCTGCAGCCGCTCGTTCAGCACGCGCTTGACGACGCTGTCGCCGAGGCCGCCGCGGCGATAGTGCGCCTTCAGCTCGTCGACCTTCGCCACGTCCGGCTCGAACGCATCGAGGAACGTGAACACGACGTTGCCCTCGACCTGACCGGGGTCGCTCACGCGCAGGTGGTTCGGGTCCGTGTACATGTCCTTCACGGCCTGCGCGATCTCGTCCGGCGTCGAGCCGAGCGTGATCGCGTTGCCGAGCGACTTGCTCATCTTCGCCTTGCCGTCGATGCCGGGCAGCCGCGTGACCGCCGACAGCACAGCCTCGCACTCGACCAGCACCGGCTGCTCGACGGTCGCGTTGAAGCGGCGCACGAGTTCGTTGGTCTGCTCGATCATTGGCAACTGATCGTCGCCGACCGGCACGTGGGTCGCCTTGAACGCGGTGATGTCGGCCGCCTGGCTCACCGGGTAGGTCAGGAAGCCGGCCGGGATGTCGCGTTCGAACCCGCGCAGGCGAATTTCTTCCTTGATGGTCGGATTGCGTTCGAGGCGCGCGACCGTGACGAGGTTGAGCAGGTATTGCGACAGTTCGGCAAGCTCGGGCACCTGCGACTGCACGACGATCGTCGAGATCGCCGGATCGATGCCGACGGCGAGATAGTCGAGCGCGACCTCGATCACGTTTTCGGTGACGCGCTGGCGGCGGCCCATGTTGTCGGTCAGCGCCTGCGTATCGGCGAGCAGCAGGAATTGCGTCGCCTCGTGCTGCATCTGCACGCGTGCGCGCAGCGAGCCGATGTAGTGGCCGAGATGCAGCGGGCCGGTCGTGCGGTCGCCGGTGAGGATAATCGGGCGGGTGGGTTGCGTCATGGTCGTGGTTGGCTCCGGGTTGTCGAAGCCGCCAGCCATGACGTCAGCGCAGAAACGCAAATGCCGCCATGGCTGGCGGCATCACGTTTGGGACATGCAAAAGGAAACGGGCCGCCTAGGTCAGGCGCGCCACCAGCAATGCACGATCGGCGAGGCGGGTCGGGTTTCCATCGCGGCAGTATAGCGTAGTGCGCGGTTGGCCGCGCGCGTCAGCGGATCACCGACTCCATCGCGAGGTAGGCGGTTTCGGCGGACGGCCACAGCATGTACAGCAGGCCGGCCATCAGCAGCCACGCGCCGGCGCGTATGAGCGGCGTGCGGTCCTTGTCTCGTGGGGGGCGGGTGGGCTGCTTCGATTTCTTCATGCTTGCAGGCGCGGGGTGCGCCACTCCAACGGTTACTGCAACGGGTCGCGCGGGGCGAGCCGGGGTGTTGCGGGGAAATGGGACATAAATCCGTGGCGCGCCGTTTGACTGCAGTCGGTATGTGTGTCAGCCCGGCGCGCGACGATCCCGATGGATCGGTCATGTGCGACACGCATGCTATCAGCTAGGCTGGCCGCGAACCGTAAAGAATTGTCCGGGCAATGGCCTGGGCGCTGTGCGTTGAGATATGACAGCGTTTGCCGTCAATCATCCGAAAGTACATTAAAAGTTAATAGAATCAATGGATTGGTATTTATTTTATTGAAGGGGACGGATCAGCCGGCAACACATCGAGCATTCGTTGCACCTTCCATCGCGCTAACTAGCACGGCGCGATTGTTTTTGTGTGAACGTTGCACTTAAAATCGGTGACCAAATAATTAAGCGCAGGTGGCTTGGCGGTCTGAGAGCGCCGTTGCCGAATGCCCATTGACAAGTGAACGTGACCGAAATGCTGCGCGCCTTCGTTGGCGCGCTCGATCAGAACAATCGTGCGATCCGGTTTCATTGGGGCCGTCATCAGGATGCGCTGGCGCATGTCCTGGTGCCACAGAGCATCGATTTGACGGAAGGTCTCTGTGTCGGCATCGAAGGGCACCTGACCTGCCTGTCGTCACGCCCGGATCTGCCGCTCTCCGCCTTTCTGGGGTTGCCGCTTTCGGTGCAACTGATGACGGATCGAGGCAAGCCATATCCGATCAATGGGATCATCACAGATGTCCGCGCCGGTCAATCGGACGGCTCCCTCACGTGCGTACAACTGACATTGAGAGATGCGCTGAGTATTCTCGATCAGCGGATCAACAGCAGAACGTTCCGTTCGATGAGTGTTCCGGACATTCTGGAGACACTGCTGCACGAATGGCAGCAACGCAGTTCCGCGTTGGCGCAGGCTTTCGATTTCGAGCTCGTGCTGGATCGCAACCAGTATCCAAAGCGCGAGCAGACGCGCCAGGCGGGTGAATCGGATGCGGCCTTCATTCGACGGATGTGTCGACGCGACGGTATTTTCTGGTACACCCGGGCTGGCAAGCATGATGGTGCGGCCGCCGACACGCCGGTCCATACGCTCGTGTTCTGCGACGATCCGACGAAGCTGCCACAGGCGGCGGCAGGCCATGTGCCTTACCACCGGGGTACGCAGTCGCGGGAGCGTGACTCGGTCACGCTATGGTCCGCGGCCCGTGCGTTGACGCCCGGAAGTGTGCGGCGTGCCAGTTGGGATTACAAGACCGGCAGGATCGCGCAGTCTGAGCAGGAGACGATCGTCGATCAGGGCGAGGCGGGCAACGATCTTGCGAAGCTGCTGGCCGACTCGGTCATCGACGTTCCGCATGCGGCGGACTCGGATGCCGACCACGAGCGTTTGGCGAAGGCTCGGATTCTGGCACATGAGCATCGCGCCGAATGCGTGCATGCGTCGAGCGATGTCCGGGATGTCTCGCCGGGCTTCTGGTTCACGCTGGCTGGGCATCCGGAGGTCGATACCCGGCCCGAGGAGCAGCGGCAGTTCGTCGTTACCAGCTTGCACCACCGGGCGACCAACAATTTTTCGAAGGCGCTCGACGAGCGGGCCCAAGTGCTGTTTGCCGCGAGTCGCTGGAGTTTCGACGCGTTGCCGGTCGAAGAGGGGGCCGGGGTTCGCTACGAGAACACATTCGTTTGCGTGCGCCGCGGTGTGCCGCTGACACCTGCCTACGATCCGCGCGTCGATTTGCCGCCCGTGCATCCGTTTACCGCGAAAGTGGTTGGCCAGGACGGCGAGGAAGTGCACTGCGACGAATTGGGGCGCATCAAGGTGCAGATTCTTGGTCTGCGCGCCGACGATCATGCCCATGCGCAAGGTGCCGGCACCAGCGGAACCGAGCGGGACAGCGCGTGGGTGAGATGGGTCAGCCCCTGGGCCGGGCCGAACTACGGCATGGACATGCTGCCGCGCGCGGGAATGGAAGTGCTGATCGACCATTTACACGGTGACCCCGACAAGATGGTCGTGATCGGGGTGCTGCACGGTGGTCCCAACATGCCGACCACGTTCAGCCATACCGGCTCGCTTCCGGGCAATCGATATCTTTCCGGCATCAAGACCAAGGAGGTCAAGGCGGATCGCTACAACCAGTTGCGTTTCGACGATACACCCGGCCAGATCAGTAGCCAGCTTGCCAGCGAACACACCTATACCCAGCTGAACCTGGGCTACCTGACGGAACCTCGTAACGATGGCAAGGGCGCGCCTCGTGGCGACGGTTTGGAGGCCAGAACCGATGCCCAGGCGGTCATTCGCGCCGCGAAGGGCGTCTACGTGACCGCGCAGCAGCAGGGGCGTGCCGAAGGCAAGATGCTCGAACGCACGGCGTTGCAGACGTTGATCGAACAATTGCAGGAACTGGTACGAAACCTCGGTGATGCGTCCGCCGCGAACGACGCCGACAACACCGACCTCGCACGCATCGAGAAGATCACATCGCAGATCAAGGGCTGGGATGCTGGCAGCAACGTTGATCAGGGTGGCGGCGGCTCCGGCGGTGCGCCGATGGTGGCAATCGAGGGGCCGGCCGGCGTGACCGTGGTTAGCCAGGACGCGATGGTGCTCGGGGCACAGACCAACATCGATGCGGTGAGTGCCGGCAACACGCAGATCAGCGTGGGACGTCGTCTGTTGATGCGCGTCGGCGATTGGATGAGTGCTTTCGCGGCCAAGGGCATGACGCTGGTGACGGCAGACGGGAAGCTGCGTATCGAGGCGCACAAGGAGGACGTGGTTGTGAAGGCCGCCAAGCGCATCATCCTGGAGGCAGGCGAAGAGATCGTGTTCCGCTCGCCGAAGGTCAATACGCAGGCGAGCGACGAAGCGTCGATCAACGGCGGGTCGAGCTACAGCCAGTGGAATGGCGGCGGCGTCGTGCATGGCACGAGCGGCGTATGGCGCGAACACGCGGCGTCGCACAGTCTCGTCGGGCCGGACAACAAGCCTGTGAAAGCGCCCGACCCCCTGACGTTCAAGGAGCTGGAGCAACAAGACAGCTTCGCGGTGGTGCTCCGTTCCCATCCCAGCGACGGGCGGCCGCTTGCTTACGAGCCGTACACCCTTTACAAGGGAGCGGCCAAGATTGCGGACGGCGTGACCGACGAGCATGGTCAACTGATCATTGCGAATCACCAGAAGGGCACGTCTTCCTATACGGTCAAGCTGCACAACGGGCACGAGATCGAGGTGCCCGTGATGGAGGGAGGGTTGAGCGACGATGATCAACTGGCCGCGCAGGGATGGCGGGCAGTCGACGGCGATCCGGAATCGCGCCAGCGCCACGCACAGGGCTGACCGGCGATTCGCTACAGTTTTCGACGAGAAACGTGATGTCCGATACCAATACTCAAAACAAATCGAAGGCGCCGATCGATGTCGACAAGCGTCAGGCGGTCGCCAGTGCGCAGTGGTTTCTGGAAAAGCAGGCGGACTACTACGCGCCGCCTTATGAAAAGAACAATATCGACGTATTCATTTGCGGAGAGGACGCGTTTACGCAGATTGCGGCCGACTTGAAGGCGGCCAAGCATAGTGTCGAAATCATTTGCTGGGGCTTTGACCCCGGGATGGAACTGATCCGCAAGGGCACGGTCTGGCCGCGAGGAGATACCTGGGGCGGGCTGCTGCGCGATGTCGCGGCCGGGAAATTCAATAACGGCAAGCCGGTGCAGGTTCGCTTGCTCTCGTGGTATGGCGTGATCGGAAGTACCCTGTCGAACAACATGCCGGGCTACAGCGGCGGCCGCCTTACGTACGAGCAGAAGATGGCCAGGGAGGTCGGCAAGGCGGGCGGCATCTATGTGCAGTTGGGCAATGCGCCGCAGCCGCTGACCCCACAGGACCGGCGCGAGGACTTCAATGCGCGATGGTACGACGACGCGTTTGCCGGCCGCCTGCCCAACCTGTCTCTTCGTACGCGGGACGGCAGCAGCAAGGACGTTCACGAAAGCCTGGCGCACGAGCCGGGCAAGCGCGACAACCTGGAAGATTTCGGCCTGGAGAAATTGGCCACCGACCATCAGAAGACTATCCTGATCGACTACGACCACGAGGGCGGTACACAGGCGGTCGGCTACGTGATGGGGCTGAACAGCGTGACGGACTATTGGGATACGCAGCAGCATCTCTTCAATGATCCGCGTCGTGGTGAAGGATGGGAGGGTGCCAACGACTCGCAACCGGGGTTGAAGCCTTATCAGGACTACGCGAGTCGGATTCGGGGCGAAGCACTCGTGGCGGTAAGCAAAAACTTTACCGATGCGTGGAACCGGGCCAAGGGTCAGGGGGCGAACCTGTCGCGAACACACGATTTCAAGAAGGTGCCTCCGGGTTTGACGAAAAATATCGGCACGCCGTGCCAGCGTGCGCAAATCGCTCGTACGCAGCCCGAAGAAAAGGACAAATCCATCAAGGCCTTGTATATCCAGGCGACGTCGTTTGCGCGCAACTATATCTACATCGAGAACCAGTATTTCCAATATACCGAGTGGCCGACGAAGCTGAAGGAATTGCGAACCGAGTTTCTGTCGTGCAGCCAGGCAGCGGGAAGGAGTCCTGCCGACGTACCGAATTTGCACGTGATGGCCGTTATCCCCACGCCCGAGCGGCCACAGATGGTGCCGCGCACGCACGATACCGTTAAGGTTCTGGGCTATGGCACCTCGATGCCCAATCAGGACAAGGCGGTCGAAGACGAACTCGCGCGCAATCGCCAGCAACAGGCGACCTGGGACGCCTACGTCAAGCGGCAGAAAGCGAGCGGCGCAAGGATCGACCCCGACTACTATCCTGCTCCGCTGTCGCCTGCGGCGCAAAGCGCCAAGGACCTTGGTGACAAGGCGTCGCTCACGAAATCGCTCGATCAGATGGGCATCCGTGCGCTGGTCGGCAGCCTGTGGTCCTTTGACTACAATTGGCGCAGCTCCAAGCTGAATACCGAGACGGAGAAGAAACAGGCCCGCTGGGATGACTACGTAAAAAAGCAGCAAGCCAAAGGCGAACTGCCCGACCCGGACTTGGCGCCGATGCTGCCGTTGCCGGCGCAATCGTTCGCGGCCCGGTACAGGGAAATCTACATCCACAGTAAATTGCTGATGATCGACGACAGTTTCTTCACGTTGGGCAGTGCCAATCTGAACTTGCGGAGCATGGCAGTGGATGCCGAGATCAACGTGGGAACCGACGACCGCGCGAAAAGCGAAGATCTGCGCAAACGGGTGTGGAAGCTTCACACAGGAAATGCAGCGGATTGCAACCCGTCTTCGCTGACTCCGCTGGCCATGTCGAAGGCGTTCCGCAACTGGGTGCAATTGCTGCGGGCCAACGAGCTTGCCCGAAAGAAGGGGGACGCGCCAACCGGCTTCCTGCATCCGTTCCACGATGACCGTGTGACAGGTATTCGCTTATCCTGAGTAGGCTCCCTAAATCGTGCTAAATCAATTGCGTTCGACCCTCGCCAACCGTATCGGCTTCGCCCGGTTAGTTTCTGCTTTCCTGTTCCTTGCATGTGCCGCCTGCTCAATGAACGATTCTCTTCCTCGCAACATGTCGCTGACCGCCTTCGATCCGCATCGCACAGCATTCGAGTGCAAGCACGAGGTTGACGCGGTTCCTCCGCTGGATCCGGAGGCCGATCGCTGGAATCAGCAGGCAATGGCGCTGACCAGTTCGCTGTTGTGGCCGAACCAGCGCGATTACAAGGGGGCTGTCGATTTGTGGACGAAGGCGGCCGAGCGTAAGCACTGGAAAGCCATGCTGAATCTGGCGAATGCCTACGCTCAGGGGCAAGGTGTGGAACGTGATTCGGAACATGCCGTTCAGATCACCGAACAGGCGATGAAACTGGGTATTCCGGCAGCCTACGATTTGATGGGCACGTACCACATGAACGGGATGGGGGTTAAGCAGGATGCGAGCCGCGCCTATGCGTTCTGGCAACTGGCCGCCGATATGGGTAGTCCAAGTGCGATGGCGTATCTGGGTGGCAAGATGGATGCGCTCTATGACGACCCGAAGGCAGGCTTCTGGGGTAACCGAAAGATCGCGCTCAAGATGCTTGAATGTGCGGTCGCGCAGGGCAACGGACTTGCTGCATATGAGTTGGGAACGACGATTGTGGGAGATCGAGCCGAGTTGAGCGAGAACAACGAACGCGCACTCAAGACCCTGCATGCGGGCGTGAAATTCGGCAGCGCCGAGAGCGCGGGGTGGTTGAGTGCGTCGTTTGGCAAGGGGGACGCCCTGGTCGGCCATGTCAAGGATGAAGCCCGCGCCGAACGCTACAGCGTCCTTGCCGACCGCCTCGAGCGCGACCCCGACCTGCGTCTGCCGAATCTGGACAAGGTCGTGCCGCTGCCGCCCGCCAAGTTGCCCAAGTGGGACGGCAACAAGGAGACGTTGATCGACGCGGCGAAAGCGGTGACGTCCGTGCCGGCGTCGCCGGTCAAACCTGCGGCGCACCCCGTGTCGCTGCGTACGGGGCGCGCGCACGTGCCCGATGGCTACATGCTGCCGGAGAAGCCGCAGGTTGCCGTTCCTCCGCAGGCGGAAACGACGGCTGCTCCTGTCGGTGGTTACTGGCTCGCCCAGCTGAAGTATCCGAGCGCCGAACGTCACTTCGCATGGAATGCGGCTCAGGTACCGATGCATTACCGGAATGATGAACTGTTCGATCGGAGTCGCCCCGGCCTGATGCCTGAGGACGGTCGCATCTTCTTCCACTATGTCGGCGATGCGATTCCGATGCCCGTGCAATCGGCGGAATCGCATCCGCGTGTGACACAGGGCATTGCGCGCGCCGCCGAATTTCCCGACCCGGCTATCCGGTGTCGCGGCATCCGCGCGTGCCCGGTGACCGGTATTTGGCAGGCTGTGGTGGCGGACGATCATCCTCGGGCGACCACGTTCAATCAGTGGTATCGCCAGGCCTACGTGTTGCAGGGTGACGCGTTTCCCGATCCACGGGTCATGCATCTGGACGTATCGCCGGCGGACGTGACGTGGACGTGGTGGAACGAAGCTAATCACCTTGGATTTGCGAAGCTGCCTCAGGTCAGCCTCGGCAACCCTTCCGAGAACGCTTGACGGAGCAGAGATGCGCAAATCGACGATTGCCGCGACGGTGTGTGTCGGAGGGATGATCTTGGCTGCCTGGGGGGCAGTTGCAACAATGGGGGCCGTGGCCCAGATCAGCGGAGGTAGCTACGGTTCGCACGATGTAGGCGATTTCGCGATCGAGAATTTCCTGTTTCTCGGTCCGCTATTGGCGTTGGGTGGGCTGGTCGCATGGTTCGCCAGCCGGGGCTCGGCAACATCGGACGACGACGAGGGTGATGAACAGCCTTCGGGCAAGGACGAGGATGATCCGGCTGCTCTCGCTCACCGGGACGCAGACCGATGAGCAGTGCTGACATCATCTACAAGCACGATCAGTGGCGCAAGGGCGCGGGCGGCATGCCCGCAGGACTGTCCGGTCAGGCAGACAGCTCGGCCTATGCCGGCCTCGATCTGGGGCTCGCGCAATTTGCCGGTAGCAGTTTCAGCGGTAGCAGCTTCGCCGGAACGTCATTCCGGCAGGCCGGCTGGACGGGTTGTCGGTTCTTGACCTGCACGTTCACCGGTTGCGATTTTGCAGAGATTACGATTTCCGGATGCACATTCGTGGATTGCAGCTTCAATGACGCCGCTTTTCAGGGCAGCACTTTCAACGGTGTGAAATTCCTCGGATGCAAGTGGAACGGCGTCAGGTTCGACGGCAACACATGGCATTCGGTGCAGGTGCTGGACTGTACCGGCACCACGGTTGAAGCTCATGGCCTCAAGGGGCTCGACGTCGACTTCACCGGAAGCTATTTCGAGCATCTGGCTTTCGAGGATACGGAAATCAACGGCGGGCACTGAGTCGGGACCGCCACCGTTGCGGGGTCTCGTCGACGTAGTGGCGAGTCGGCCCGCGACGGGCACCTGCTCCATCTGGGCGGCGCGGCAAGCCCGGCGCCGTCCGACGCGATCAAATGAAACGGCCGCCGCATCGGTTGCGATGCGACGGCCGCGAGCGCGAAGCGCAGGGTAGCAGGCGGGCCGAAGGGCGCGACATGTGCCGCACCCCCGCCCGCCTGCGGATCAGACCACCGCCGAGCGCACGACGCGCACCGGCACCGACTTGTACGACGGCGTGCCGCTTTCCTTGTCGATGTAGTCGAGCGGCACGAGCACGTTCGCTTCCGGGTAGTACGCGCCGACCGAGCCCGGCGCGATGTCGTACTCGATCGCGGTGATCTTCTCGAGGCGCAGCGTGCGGCCCGACGCGGTGACCGTCTCGATGTCGACGAGGTCGCCGTGTTCGAGCCCGTACTTCTCGAGATCGGCCGCGTTCATGAACAGCACGTCGCGCCGGCCGAACACGCCGCGATAGCGATCGTCGAGCCCGTAGATCGTCGTGTTGTACTGATCGTGGCTGCGCAGCGTGATCAGGCGCAGCACCTGCTCGGCGCCGAGCACGTCCGCGTCCTCCTTCACGCCCTTGTAGACCGAGAACATCGCCTTGCCGGTCGGCGTCGGCCACACGCGCTCGGTGGGCGGCAGCGGCAGGCGGAAGCCGCCCGGCGTGCGGATTCGCTCGTTGAACGCCTCGAAGCCGGACACCGTCTTGTCGATCAGGTCGCGAATGCGGTCGTAGTCGGCGATCAGGTCGAGCCACGCGACCTTGCTGTTCGGCAGCGTCGCATGCGCGATGCCGGCGACGATCGCGGGTTCCGAGCGCAACTGGTCCGACGCGGGCTTGAGCTTGCCGGCCGACGCATGGACCATCGACATCGAATCCTCGACGGTGATCGACTGCCGGCCGGTGGCCTGCATGTCGAGCTCGGTGCGGCCGAGCACCGGCAGGATGAAGGTTTCCTTGCCGACCAGCAGGTGCGAGCGGTTCAGCTTCGTGCCGAGATGTACGCTCAGGTCGAGCTTCGCCATCGCCGGGAACGACAGTTCCGGATCGGGCAGCGCGACCGCGAAGTTGCCGCCGAGGCACAGCAGCGCCTTCGCGGTGCCGTCGATCATCGCCTGCATCGCCTGCACCGCGTCGTGCCCGTGCTGCGCGGGCGGCGTGAAGCCGCACACGTCCTCGATCTTCTTCAGGAATTCGGCCGACGGCTTCTCGGTGATGCCGACCGTGCGGTTGCCCTGCACGTTCGAATGGCCGCGCAGCGGGCACACGCCGGCGCCGGGCTTGCCGATGTTGCCGCGCATCAGCAGCAGGTCGGCGATCAGGCGCACGGTCGCCGTGCCCTTGTTGTGCTGCGTGACGCCCATCCCGTACGTGACGATCGTCGCGTTCGACTTCGCATACGCGATCGCCACCTGTTCGAGCTGCGCCTGGCTCAGGCCGCTCGCGCGTTCGATGTCGTCCCACGACGTGGCTTCGAGGTCGGCCGAGAACGCGTCGAAGCCGTTGGTGTGCTGCGCGATGAAGTCGCGGTCGAGCACGTTGCCTTGCTCGGCTTCGAGCTTCAGCAGCGCCTTCATGATGCCCTTCAGCGCGGCCGCGTCGCCGCCTGCGTCGACCTGGTAGTACGTCGACGCGATCCGCGTGGAGCCGAACGACGCCATCTCGATCATGTCCTGCGGATCGGCGAAGCGTTCGAGCGCGCGCTCGCGCAGCGGGTTGAACACGATGATCGGCACGTTGCGGCGTGCGCACTCGTGCAGCGTGCCCATCATCCGCGGATGGTTCGTGCCGGGATTGTGGCCGATCGAGATGATCAGCTCGCAGTGGTCGAAATCCTCCAGCGACACGGTGCCCTTGCCGATACCGATCGACTGCGGCAGGCCGACGCTGGTCGGCTCGTGGCACATGTTCGAGCAATCCGGGAAGTTGTTGGTGCCGAGCTCACGCGCGAACAGCTGATACAGGTACGCGGCTTCGTTCGACGCGCGGCCCGACGTGTAGAACTCGACCTGCTCGGGCGGCAGCGCGCGCAGCACCTCGCCGATGCGCGCGAAGGCGTCGTCCCATTCGATCGCGCGGAACGTGTCGGTCGCGCGGTCGTAGACGAGCGGATGCGTGAGCCGGCCCATGTTCTCCAGTTCGTAGTCCGACATGCGCAGCAGCGACGACACGGTGTTCGCCGCGAAGAACTCGGGCGTCACGCGCTTGGTGGTCGCTTCCCACGTGACGGCCTTCGCGCCGTTCTCGCAGAACTGGAACGTCGACTTGTGTTCCTTGTCCGGCCACGCGCAGCCGGGGCAGTCGAAGCCGTCGGGCTGGTTGGTCCGCATCAGCACGATCGGCGCCTCGATGGTTTCCATCTGCGTGCGCACCGCATCGGCTGTCGCGCGAAGCGCGCCCCAACCGCCGGCGGGCCCATCGTATTTCCTGATGCCTGGCACTTCGCGTCGATTTGTCATGGTGAATCTCCAATAGCCGGGCCCGGTGCGGGTGGCTCGGTTGCGCCGTGTCGCGGCGTGGGGCGGCTCCGTCCGACGGACGGAGCCGGTCATGCGTGCCCCGGGTTGCAGGGCAAGCGTTGTTTTAGTGTGCGTCCTTCTTCGCGCCGGACGACTTCTTGCCGGGCTTCGCAGCGGGCGGCGGGGCGTCGGCGCGCGTGTCGTCCTGCTTCGCGTCTGCTGCCGCCTTGGCGGCCTTGCCGTCGGGTTTGGCCTTGCCGTCGGCGTCCGGTTTCGCGTCCTTCGGATCCTTTGCTTCAGGCGCGGCGAGCGTGTTGAACTTCACTTCGTCGCTGTCCTTGTCGTAGTCGACCTCGCACTTGTCGCCCGATTTCAGCCGGTCGGCGAGGATCTCCTTCGCGAGCCGCGTCTCGATCGTCTGGCGGATCTGGCGTTTCAGTTCGCGCGCGCCGAATTCCGGCTGGTAGCCGACTTCGGTCAGGTGGTCGACGAGCGAGCTGCCCATCACGAGCGTGATGTCCTGCGCGGCGGCGGTACGCACCACGCGATCGAGCTGGATCTGCACGATCGAGCGGATGTTGTCCTTCGACAGCGCGTGGAAGACGATCACCTCGTCGATCCGGTTCAGGAACTCGGGCCGGAAATGCCCCTTCAGCACCTGCATCAGTTCCTCGCGGATCGCCTTGTCGGTCTTGCGCGCGGCTTCCGGCTGCGTGAGGTTGTCCATGATGATCGCCGCGCCGAGGTTGCTGGTCGCGATGATGATCGTGTTGCTGAAATCGACCACGCGGCCCTTGCCGTCGGTGAGACGCCCGTCGTCGAACACCTGCAGCAGCACGTTGTAGACGTCCGGATGCGCCTTCTCGATCTCGTCGAGCAGGATCACGCTGTACGGGCGGCGCCGCACGCGCTCGGTGAGCTGGCCGCCTTCGTCGTAGCCGACGTAGCCGGGCGGCGCGCCGATCAGCCGCGCGACCGCGTGGCGCTCCATGTATTCGGACATGTCGATGCGGATGATCGCCTGCTCGTCGCCGAACACGGTCTCGGCCAGTGCTTTCGCGAGCTCGGTCTTGCCGACCCCCGTCGGCCCGAGGAACAGGAACGTCGCGATCGGCCGGTGGGTCTGGCCGAGCCCGGCGCGCGACAGTCGCACGGCATCGCTGACGGCGACCACCGCATCGCTCTGGCCGACCACGCGCTCGCGCAACTGCTCTTCCATCTTCAGCAGCTTCTGGCGTTCTTCCTGCGTGAGTTCGGACACGGGGATGCCGGTGAGCCGCGACACGACCTCGGCCACCGATTCGACGGTCACCTCGAGCGTCTCCGAGCCGGTCTTGCGCTGCCACGCCTCCATCATCTCGTCCACGGCCTTCTGCTTCGCATTGATCTGCTCTTCGAACTGCTTCGCTTCGTCGAAGCGCTTGCGCGAGGTCGCATAGTCCTGCTCGCGCTTCAGTTGCGCGATCTGCGCTTCGCCTTCCTGAATGTCGACCGGGCGCGAGGTCGCGCCGATCCGCACGCGCGCGGCGGCCTGGTCGATCAGGTCGATCGCCTTGTCGGGCAGGAAGCGCGACGTGATGTAGCGGTCGGCGAATTCGGCGGCCGCGACGAAGGCGTCGTCGGCGAACGTCACCTGGTGGTGCGCCTCGAGGCTGTCGCGCAGCCCGCGCAGGATCACGATCGTCTGCTCGACGCTCGGCTCCGGCACGAACACGGGCTGGAAGCGGCGTTCGAGCGCGGCGTCCTTCTCGATGTACTTCTGGTATTCGTTGAGCGTCGTCGCGCCGATCAGGCTCAGCTCGCCGCGCGCGAGCGCGGGCTTCAGCACGTTCGCGATGTCGAGGCCGCCTTCGCCGCCGCCCTGGCCCGCGCCGACGATCGTATGCAGCTCGTCGATGAACAGGATCAGTTCGTCCTGCTTCGCGGTCACCTCGTCGATCAGCTGCTTCGCGCGTTCCTCGAATTCGCCGCGATACTTCGCGCCGGCCACCATCGAGTTGATGTTGACTTCGACGAGCCGCTTGTCGCGCAGCACTTCGGGCACGTCGCCGTTGACGATCCGCTGCGCGAGGCCCTCGACGATCGCCGTCTTGCCGACGCCCGGCTCGCCGATCAGCACCGGGTTGTTCTTCTTGCGGCGCGCGAGAACCTCGATCGTGCTCTCGATTTCCTGCGCGCGGCCGAGCACCGGATCGAGCTTGCCCTGGCGCGCGATCGCGGTGAGGTCGCGGCCGAACTTGTCGAGATTCGGCGTGCCAGTCGGCGCATCGACGCGGCCGTCCTCCGCGCCCTTGCCGACCACTTTCACGACCTTCTGCCGCAGCGCCTCGGGCGTCACGCCGTATTTCTTCAGCAGCGTGCCGGCGACGCTGTCCGGCACCGATGCGAGCCCGATCAACAGGTGTTCGGGGCCGATGTACGAGTGGCCGAGATCGCGCGACGCCTGGAACGCGTACTGCACGGCCTTCTTCACGCGCGGCGAGATCGACAGCTTGTCGAGCGGCGCATCGGGGTCGGCCGTGCCGGTGTGCGCATGCGCGTCGATGTACGACTTGATGTCCTCCGGCGACAGCTTCAGTTCCTTCAGCAGCGCGGCGCACACGTCGGTGTCCGCGAGCGCGTACAGCAGGTGTTCGGAATCGAGCTCGCTGCGGCGCAGTTCATGCGCCTTCTCGGCCGCGCGCTGCAGCAGTTCGAGCGTCTGTTCGCTGAATGCGTCGGTCGGGTCGACCGATTCGCGCGGAATCTCGGCGGCGAGCGGCGAGTCGTCGCCGAGGCCGCCGAACAGCGACGACGGTCCGCCACCGCCCAGCAGCGAATCGAACGGATTCAGCATGCTCTGATGCCGCATCAGCTGTCGGAAGTGGTAATCGCAGATCGAGATCGTCTTGCGCTCGCCGTCCTGCATCACGGTGGCGCGCGCGACGGCCGGCCGGGCGTGACAGATATCGCAAAGTGCGGGCATGGTGGTCTGGCTCCTGTCGGTGAAGGTGGGTCGAAGGGTGAAGCCCGATGCGGTGCGGCGCTCGCGCGTCCCGATCGCGACCGCACGACGCGCACGGCACACACCGCGGCGGCGCGCGTGCCGCACCGGTGCGATCGCGCAGCGCGCGCCGGCGTGGCGTACGGTCGCGGTCGGGGCGGGAGGCGCGAGCGCTGAGAGGAGCCCACGGCATCGCTTCGACTGCGTTCAAAATAGCGAATCGGCGCGGGCCATCCAAGACACAGTTCCCTGCCGGGCCGGCCGTGAATTGCACCCTCACATGGGCGTGCGATCCGGCGCCAAGGAGTACAGACGCGCACGCGCGCGGCGGCGCGGGCATGCGCGGCGCGTACGGCTTGCGGTGGATGGGGACAGGAAGGGGTGGCGCGCGAACGGGGCGAGGTGCGACATCGGCGCGCAGGGCGCAGGCAGCCGGCAAACGGGGGAGACGGGACGCAGGACGCGGCGCAAGCCGGTGCGCGACGCGCGGCGCGGGCGCGAAGCGGTTACGGCCGGCTCCGCACGCACCGCAGCCGATGCGTGCCGGGGGGGCGGCGAGGGCGAAGACGGGTTGCACGGGATGCGCCGGACATCGCGCAACCGTGGTGAACCGCGATCAGTCCGACAGATCCATCGCGAGCCGTTGCCGTGCGATCTGCTTCACGTCGGCCGACAGCGCCGCATTCTGCAGACCATTGGCCCAGACGGAGAACGAATCCTCGATCAGGTTGCGCGTGTCGGGCGGCAGCTCGGCCAGCATCAGCGACACGACGGTAAACAGCACGGCGGTGTCGCCGGCCTGGCTGCCTGCATTCGCGTCGACCGTCTGCTTCAGGGTAGCGACGGACGCCTGCAGCGCCTGTAATGCGTCATTCGATTCGCTCATGACATCCTCCATGCAAGATGGGCTGGATCGGCGACGAACCCGCGGCCGGCGGTGCGGCCGTCGCGCGCGACGCCCGGGCGGGCATCGCGCGCCGGCAACCGCGCTCAGGCGGCCGCGTTGCCCTGCGGCGCCACGGCCACCGATGCTTCGCTCGTCAGCATCAGGAACGTGAACGTTTCGCGCAGGTACAGGCGGACGCCCTTGTCGGTGTGGCTCGTGTAGCCGATCGACACGTCTTCCCCGAGGTGCAGCTCGTAATCGCCGCCGCGCGTGGACAGCACGCAGCCGCCGCTGATCGCCGGCGCCCAGATGATCTCGCCGCTGACGATGCGTTTGATATGGCCGAGGACCGGATAGCCCTGGTCGCGCGCTTCGCTGAGCGCGGTGTATGCGTCCGAACCGAGCACGACCGAGTACGGGCCGTCGACGCCGGCCAGGCGCAGCGCTTCCAGCGCGTCGCTGATCGCGTCCGGATAGGCGCCGACGTCGGCCGGCAGCGTGAGCCGGCGGTTCGACGTGCCTTCGCGGATGCCGACGATGCCGGCTGCCGGGTAGCCGTCGAAGATTGCGTTGTCTTCGGCGAATGCGAGCCGCTGCGCGGCTTCCTTCGCCGGCTGCCAGTCGGCGTCGCGCGCACCGCGCTCGACGCTGTCGATCGCGTCGCGGCTCAGCTCGAACGGCACCGTCAGCTCGACGATGGTGCGTACTTCGCGCAACCGTGCGTTCACGAGCTCGCGCGGCGCGGCGACGTCGAGCAGGTGCCCGGTGCCGACGGCCGACAGCTCGGGCCCTGCGGGGCCCTCGACGTCGACGACGCGGCGGCCGGCCACCGAGCGCTTGAAGGTGCGCGCCACTTCCTCCTCGATTTGTTCCCAGGCGGCCGACGAGATCGGCGCGAGTTCGCGATGCAGGTTATTCATAGGTCGGGGTTCCTTTCAGCGAGCCGATGTTCAGCGAGCCGTCGCGATGCGGTGCGGCAGGCGCGGACGGCGTGGATTCCGATTGGATGGCTTCGGCGGGCGGCGCCGGGCGGTCGGCGAGCGCTTCGAGCAGGTCGGCCGACGGCACGAAGAACAGCGAGCCGGTGACCGCGCGGCTGTAGTCGAGCAGGCGGTCGTAGTTGCCCGGCGGGCGGCCGACGAACATGTTCTCGAGCATCTGCTCGATCGGCGCCGGCGAGCGCGCATAGCCGATGAAATAAGTGCCGAATTCGCCGGCGCCCGGGCGCCCGAACGGCATGTTGTCGCGCAGGATCTTCACTTCCTGGCCGCCTTCGTCGAGCGTGGTCAGCGAGCTGTGCGAGCACGACGGCTTCACGTCCGGCGCGAGCTCGATGTCGGACAATTTGGTGCGGCCGATGATGCGCTCCTGCGTTTCGACCGCGAGCGCGTTCCAGCCGGCCATGTCGTGCAGGTACTTCTGCACGAGCACGTAGCTGCCGCCCGCGAATTCGGCGTCCTCGTCGCCGATCACCGTGAAGTCGACCGCCTCGCGGCCTTCCGGGTTCTCGGTGCCGTCGACGAAGCCGATCATCGCGCGCTGGTCGAAATTGCGGAAGCCGTGCACCTCGTCGACGACCGTGACCGCGTCGCCGAGCGCATTGAGCAATTGCGTCGCCAGTTCGAAGCACAGATCCATCGCTTCGGCGCGGATGTGCAGCAGGATGTCGCCGGGCGTCGCGACCGCGACGCGCTGGCCGGCGCCGAATTCGCGGAACGGATGCAGCGATGCGGGGCGCGGCTCGCCGAACAGCGCATCCCATGCGTCGGAGCCGAAGCCGCACACGCAGGTGAGGTTGCCGCCCGGTACGCGCTTGCCGACCGAGCGCACCAGCGCGGCGATGTCGCCGCACCACGAACGGATCGTGTCGGCGTGATCGGCGCCGGGATTGATCGTCGCCACGAGAAAGATCGCGCTGCGCGTGATCGTGCTGTGAACGGCCTGGGAGAGCGGGGGAGGAGTGGTCTGCATCGCGGCCTGCCGGTCAGTCATGTCGGGACGGACGGGCCGCGGTAGCCGCGGCGCGCGAAGGCGAACGGTTGAACTGTGTCATGCGACTGTTCTCTGTGCTTTGTGACATGCGGATGAAGGACGTTGCGCGGGCATCGCGCAACGGGCCGCAGCGGCGGCGGCCGGCCCCCGGGGCGCGAAGGGGAGGCAGGCGGGGTGGCCGCGCGTTCGCCCGGCGCGTAAGGCTGGCCGCACCGCGTAACGTCGTCGAGCATGCAATCTAGCAGCTTCGGCGGGTCTTTGGAACACGTATCGACGATCTGTCATTCGAATGGATCAAACCGGGCCGGGTTTTGTGCGGCGCCCGCTCAGCTGTACTCCTGGCGCCCGCGGCGCTGTGCTCTTGAGCGGGTGTGTCGCGTGCAGTAGATTAGGTTCCGCTCCGCCCGACGACGGTCATCATGATGAACCTTTTGGAAGCGATGCGTATTTTCGGTGCAATCGTCGAGCATGGCGGGCTGTCCGGCGCGGCGTCCGAACTGAGGCTCGACGTCGCGCAGGTCGGCGCGCGGCTCGATGGGCTCGAACGCTATCTCGGCTGCCGGTTGTTGCTGGACCGCTCGGGCGACGCGGTCGCATGCACCGAGGCCGGCGTCGCGTTTTACGCGTGTTGCCGGCGCACGCTGTCCGCGGTCGCGCAGGCGACCGGCGCGAGCGGAGCCGGTGCGTGCGCAACGGTTTCGCGTTCGCCCGTCGCGGGCTTGCCGTTGCCCGAAACCACTCGCTGCAGCGACGGAGCATCGATCGCCGCGCCCACGACACTACACCGGTTAACGCGTTGAATACGTCCACTGCATCCACCGATACGACCGCCGAGCGCATCCGTCGCCGCTTCGGCCATTTCCTTCACGCGGCCGAGCTCGCCGGGCTGGTCGTGATCGGGCTGGCGACCGCGTTCGCGATGGCGCAGGAAGCGTGGAAGGTCGTGCTCGCGGGCGAGGTGTCGCTGACCGACCTGCTGCTGATGTTCCTGTATCTGGAAGTGCTCGCGATGGACCTGCGCTACCTGCGGCTCGGCCGGCTGCCGGTGCGGTTTCCGCTGTTCATCGCGATGACGTCGCTCGCGCGCGACCTGATCCTGCGCGGCGCGACGGACAGCCCCGAGCGGATGCTGATGACGACCTTCGGGATCGTGCTGCTCGCGGTCGGCGTGCTGATCCTGAGCTTCGGCCAGCATCGCTTTCCGGCGGACGTCGACGACGTCGAGGACGACGTGCATGTCCGCAAGTAACGCGGCCCGGGCGGCATTCGAAGCGAACCCCGGCGCGCCGTGCGCGGTGCGGCGGTCTCCCCATCATTCCATCGAGCGAGGTGTCGCATGACCAGGCAATTGATCGTCGCCGTGTTCGGCAGCGTCGAGACGGCCCGCCAGGCCGCGAACGATTTCGAGGCACTGTCGGAGAAGAACGAAGGATTCCACATCGAGAACGGCGTCGTCGTCGAGAAGGACGCGAACGGCAAGCTCGCGGTGCTCGACGCCGAATCGCGGCCGTTCAAGGGCGGCGTGATCGGCGCGATCGCGGGCGGCTTGCTCGGCCTGCTCGCCGGGCCGATCGGCATGGTGACCGGCATGGCGGCCGGCGCGGGCGCGGGCATTCTCGCGCAGGCGGCCGGCAATGCGCTGCTCGACGGCACGTTCGTCGAGACCGTCGCGGCGCGGCTCGTGCCCGGCAGCGTCGCGGTCATTCTCGAGGCGAAGGAGGACACGCCGTTCTCGGTCGACAACGTCGTGACGGGATTCGGCGGCAAGGTCTTTCGCCAGACGCTCGACTGAGCCCGCTCTTTTCGAACCGATTCGGGAGAACCGCATGCGCATCGATCAATCGTATCGCCGCTTCGACATCGCGGCGACGCTGTCGCCGCTGCCCGGCAACCGCGCGATCGCGAGCGTCGACGTGACGACCGACGATCCGGGCCGCCTCGCCGATCTCGGCACCGGCCAGTTCCTGCAGATCCGCAAGTGGATCGAGTCGAACGACGTCGCGCTGCTGACGGTGGTGTTCGACGAATGCAAGGTCGCGATCGACCACTACGCGGACAACGTCGACGACGCTTGATTGCGAGCGGGCCGGCGCATGGCCGGGCTTCGCTTCGCCGGTGCTTCCTCTGCTACCGCAATACATCATGACGTGCGCCGGACGAACGGCTGCCGTGCGAGCGCGCGGCCGCGCCGTCGCGTTCGCATCATCTGTTCACCACGCCGGCCGGATTTGACGTTTCCTCGCCAAACTGTCACTTACATTCGTCGAAATGACGCAGTAGGATGCCGAACCTTGTCTTGATGAGATTCGCATTGCTATCCGCCTTCAATTTCGATAACGGACGAGGTTCCAGCCGGGACACCCGCCCCCGGCGACGGCTATCCGGCTTCGTGCATCGGCGCGGCGGTGCCCCCCATGCGGCGCACGCCGGTTCATCGCTGGCGGGGCGAGGCGGATGAAGCTCTACGAGAAATTTGCGAACGACGTAGAGCGACTCATTCGGCAAGGCGTATATCGACACGGCGACCGTGTGCCGTCGGTGCGGCAGGCGAGCCAGCAGCACCGGATCAGCATCACGACCGTGCTGCATGCGTATCTGCTGCTGGAAAGCCGCGGGCTGCTCGAAAGCCGGCCGCAGTCGGGCTATTTCGTGAACCTGCGGCGCGACGACGGCCACGCGCCGGTGCGCGAGCTGCGGCCGTCGAAGCCGATCGCGATCTCGTCGTCGGTGGACGTGAGCCGGCTCGTGCTGTCGACGCTGCGCTCGATCGGCACGGACGACGCGGTGCCGCTCGGCTCGCCGTACCCGGACCCGAGCCTGTTTCCGTTCGAGAAGCTGAACCGCTACGCGTATGCGGCTGGCCGCGACAAGTCGCTGTGGGGCGTGACGGACGGGCTGCCGCCGGGCCATCCGCGGCTGATCCGGCAGATCGCGCGGCGCTACCTGGAAAACGGGATGTCGGTGGACCCGAACGAGATCATCGTGACGGTCGGCGCAACGGAGGCGATCAACCTGTGCCTGCAGGCGGTGGCGAAGCCGGGCGACACGATCGCGGTGGAGTCGCCGACGTTCTACGCGATGCTGCACGCGATCGAGCGGATGGGGATGAAGGCGATCGAGGTGGCCACACACCCGGAATATGGAATCGACATCGCGGCGCTGGCCGCGATCGCGAAATCGCAGCCGATCGCCGCGTGCATGGTGATGCCGAACTTCCAGAATCCGCTGGGCTTCCAGATGCCGGACGAGCGCAAGCGCGAACTGGTGGCGTTCGCAACGAAAGCCGACCTGCCGATCATCGAGAACGGCGTGTACAACGAACTGTATTTCGGCAACATGCATCCGAGCACGCTGAAGTCGTTCGATCGCCATGACATCGTGCTGCATTGCGCGTCGTTCTCTAAGAGCCTGACGGCCGCGTACCGGATCGGCTGGGCGCTGCCGGGCCGCTACCGCGAGCAGGTCGAGAAGCTGAAGTTCCTGAATACGCTGGCGACGCCGTCGTTGCCGCAGCTCGCGATCGCGGAGTTTCTCGAACGCGACGGCTACGAACATCACCTGCGGCGGGTTCGCAAGGCGTATGCGCAGCAGGCGAACCTGATGCGCGCGATGGTGTCGCGGTTCTTTCCGGAAGGCACGCGCATTTCGAGCCCGGCAGGCGGGTACGTGCTGTGGGTCGAGCTGCCCGCGCAGGTCGATGCGATGCGGCTGTACCAGCTCGCGCTGGAGCAGGGGATCACGATCGGGCCCGGCTACATGTTTTCGATCGCGGATACTTACCGGAACTTCATCCGGTTGAACTACAGCAGCCCGTGGTCGCCCGAGATCGAGCGCGCGGTCGTCACCGTCGGCAAGCTCGCCGCATCCTGCATCGACTGACCGCGCCGCGGCGCGCGGCGCGACGTCATGTCAGCCGGTACGACTGCGCGCCGGTGCCCGCGAGCGTGCCGCCGTCGACGATCAGGTATTCGTTGCGGATCGGCCTGCCGTCGAACCAGCATTGCAGGATTTCCAGCGTGCCGGCCGCATAGCGCGCCTGCGCGGACAACGACGTGCCGGAGATGTGCGGCGTCATCCCGTTGAACGGCATCGTGCGCCACGGGTGATCGGCCGGCGCCGGCTGCGGAAACCATACGTCGCCGCCATAGCCGGCGAGATGGCCGGACGTGAGCGCATTCACGACCGCGTCGCGGTCGACCAGCTTCGCGCGCGCGGTGTTGATCAGGTACGCGCCGCGCTTCATCCGCGCGATCATCGCCGCGTCGAACAGGTGCTCGGTCGACGGGTACAGCGGAATCTGCAGGTTGACGATATCGACGGCGCTCGCGAGCGACGCCACATCGGCGTGATACGTGAGCGCGAGCGCCTGCTCGATCGATGCATCGAGCCGGTGGCGCTGCGTGTAGTGCAGTTGCAGGCCGAACGGCTGCAGCCGGCGCAGCACGGCGAGACCGATGCGACCCGCGCCGACCGTGCCGAAATGCATCCCTTCGACGTCGTAGCTGCGCGACACGCAGTCGGCGATGTTCCAGCCGCCCTGCTGCGCGACCGCATGCGACGGCAGATAGTTGCGCACCAGCGCGAGCGTCGTCATCACCACGTGCTCGGCGACGCTGATGCTGTTCGAGCCGGTGACTTCGGCAACCGTGATGCGCGCGCGTGCGGCGGCGTCCAGATCGACGTGATCGGAGCCGATGCCGGCCGTCAGCGCGAGCTTGAGCTTCGGCGCGCGGGCGATGCGTTCCGCGCTCAGGTACGCGGGCCAGAACGGCTGCGAAATCACCACGTCCGCTTCGGGCAGCCGGCGCTCGAATTCGGAGTCGGGGCCGTCCTTGTCGCTCGTGACGATCAGCGTATGGCCGTGCGCTTCCATATAGCCGCGCAAGCCGAGCGCGCCGGACACCGAGCCGACGAGTTCGCCGGGCCGGAAGCCGGGCGGGCCGGCCGGCGTCGGCGCGGTTTGACCGTCCGCGTAGTGCGTGATGACCGGGATCGTGTCGCGCACGTAGCGCGGCGGATAGCCGTCGACGGGATCGGGGTAGAGCACGCACAGGACGGTAGCCATCGGGTAGTGCTCCTTTGAAAGGTGAAGGCGGCACGCGGCTTGCGCGGGTCGCGCCGTGCCCGTCGCAGGCGGCCGCCGTGGTGCACCGCAACGTTGATCACGTTCTACGCCGGTCGCGGATCGCGTACAAGCTACAGTCCGCGTTTGCGTGCGCTGCGGGGCGTCTGTACCTGTTCTTTTCAGGAGGGATGGCGATAATGGGATCGTTACCTGACTTTTCGGGAGCCACGTCATGACTGGAAGCGATGCGTCCTCACGCCCCGATCTCACGCAAGGGATCGCGCTCGACGATCTCGCCGACGGCGCGATGATCGAGGGCCATGTCGGCGACGCGGCGGTGCTGCTCGTGCGCCGTGCCGACGAACTGTTCGCGGTGGGCGCGCAATGCCCGCACTACGGCGGGCCGCTGGCCCAGGGCCTGCTGGTCGGCGACACGATTCGCTGTCCGTGGCATCACGCGGCGTTCTGCCTGCGCACCGGCGAGATGGAGCGCGCGCCGGCGCTCGACGGGCTGCCGTGCTGGCGCGTCGAGCGGCGCAACGGCCGCGCGGTCGTAGTCGATGCGCGGCCGGCCGCTGCGCCGCCTGCGCTGAAGGAAACCGGGCTGCCCACGTCGGTCGTGATCGTCGGCGGCGGCGCCGCCGCGATCGCAGCAGCGGTGACGCTGCGGCAGGAAGGCTATCCGCACGCGATCACGCTGCTGAGCGCCGATGTCGATCCGCCGTACGACCGGCCGAATCTGTCGAAGGATTACCTCGCGGGCACGGCGGAAGCCGACTGGTTGCCGCTGCGCGCGCCGTCGTTCTATGCCGGGCAGCGGATCGACGTGCGCTGCAATACGCGGGTCACGCGCATCGATCCCGCTCAGCGGTCGGTCGAGCTGGCCGACGGCAGCCGTATCGAATACGGCGCGCTGCTGCTCGCGACCGGCGCCGAGCCGAACCGCCTGAACGTGCCCGGCGCCGATCTGCCGCACGTCCGTACGCTGCGCTCGCGCGCCGATTGCGATGCGCTGATCGCGAAGCTGAAAACCGCGCGCCGCTGCGTGGTGGTCGGCGCGAGCTTCATCGGCCTCGAAGCGGCTGCCGCGTTGCGTACACGCGGGCTCGACGTGCACGTCGTCGCGCCCGATCCGCATCCGATGGGCCGCGTGCTCGGCGACGCGCTCGGCGACACGATCAAGGCGCTGCACGAAGCGCACGGCGTGGTGTTCCATCTCGGCGCGACGCCCGCGCGGATCGGGCCGGACAGCGTGACGCTGTCGAGTGGCGACGTGCTGCCGGCCGACGTCGTGCTGGTGGGGATCGGCGTGCATCCGAACGTCGAACTCGCGCAGGACGCCGGGCTCGCGGTCGAACGCGGCGTGACGGTCGACCGCTTCCTGCAGACGAGTGCGGCCGGCATCTACGCGGCCGGCGATATCGCGCGCTGGCCCGATCCGCTGACGGGCGAGCGGATTCGCGTCGAGCACTGGGTCGTCGCCGAGCGGCAGGGCATCGTCGCGGCGCGCAACCTGCTCGGCCAGCAGCGGCCGTTCGACGCGGTGCCGTTTTTCTGGAGTCAGCATTACGACCTGACGCTTCGCTATGTCGGGCATGCGGAGCAATGGGATCGCGTCGAGATTGACGGCGACCTCGGCGCGCACGACTGCTCGATCGCGTACTGGCGTGGCAACACGCGGCTCGCGGTCGTGACGATAGCTCGCGATCTCGACAACCTGAAGGCCGAAGCGGCGCTCGAGCGGCAGAGGGCTTCCGCATGAAAGCAGCATGACGACACCCACCGAACCTTGAATGGAGGCGAAATGAACCCTGACGTCCGTGCCCGTTTCGAAACCGAGTTTGCGCCGCGCATCGCGACGCGCTTGCGCGGCCTGTACCAGCCTGGCGAAGTGAGGGTCGACGTCGTGCCGCACGACGGGCAGGGCAGCCCGACCTGCGTCGACGTGATCGGCCTCACGTCGACGGTCGGCTTGCCGAACCGGTTGAACGCGCGGCTCGCGTGGCGCGACGATGCGATCGCCGGTCTGCTGGCCGAGCCCGACCACAGCCGCTTCGATCGCTATCTCGCGGTGCTGCCGGTCACGATCGAGCGCTGGCAGATGGAATTGCCGGTCGATTTCAGCAGTCGGACGCAGCGCGATCGCGAGATCCTGATCGGCGACCTCGATTTCGATGCGTGACGTGCGTCGCGCGATGCCGGCCGATGGCGTGCGGCCGAACCGCGCGCGGCTACCGGTCGCGCGTCCGGATGATCACGCGCCCCTGGTCGATGCCGCCGCGCAGCGCCTCGTCGCACGTCAGCCATTCCGGCGTGACGAGTTCGGGCGCGGGCAGGTCGACGGGCGCGCCGTCGCGGAAGATCCGCACCTGTGCGACCCATGCGCCGTTCGCGTTGCGCGTCGCGTCGACGCGAATCTCATGACCCATGAAAGTGTCGGTGGCCTGCATCGAACGGGGCCCTCCGTCGTGAATGAACGTGGTGCGTGGATCGTATCAGCATGGCGTGCGCCGCGCATCGAAAACGAACCGGCGTGTGCGTGTCACGTGCCGCGCGAGACGGGAGCGACCTTGTGTCCTTCGACCTGACCTTTTCCATCAAGGTGTTCGCGGCGCTGTTCGCGATCATGAACCCGATCGCGAACATTCCGGTGTTCCTGTCGCTGACCGAAGGCGCGGCGGACGGCGTGCGTCGCAAGGTCGCGCTGACGGCCGCGATCGGCGTGACGGTCGGCTGCATCGTGTCGGCGGTCGCGGGCGGCGCGATCCTGCACGTGTTCGGCTTGACGATCGACGATTTCCGGCTCGCGGGCGGGTTGCTGGTGCTGTTGATCGCGTTGTCGATGCTGCATGGTGCGCCGAGCCGCCAGCATGCGCCGGGCGCCGACGAAAGCGCCGATCCGGCAGCGGCCGACAGCGTCGCGATCTACCCGCTGACGATCCCGTTGCTGGTCGGCCCCGGCACGATCGCGACGATGATCGTGCTCGGGCACGGTGCCGTCGCGACCGGGCAGGAGTTCGCGTTCGCGCTCGGGCTGGCCGCGTTTCTCGTGCTGCTGGCCGTGTCGCTGCTGTCGGCGCCGTTGATCGGCCACTACCTGTCGCCGCGCGTGACGGCCGTCACGCAGCGCCTGATGGGGATGATTCTCGCGGCGATCGCGATGCAGATGATCGTCGCGAGCCTGAAAGCCGCGTTCGGGCTGCCGCATTGAGCGTCCGTTCGATTGCATGGAGTCGCTGAATGAACACGCTGATCGTCTTGTCCTATCCCGATCTCGACGCGGCGCGGCGCGCGCTGGCCGAACTCGGCACGCTGCGCGACCGGCACGTCGTCGCGCTTGCGGGTGTCGTGATCGTCGAGTGCTCGACCGACGGACAGTTGCGCACGCATGCAGTCGATCCGGGGCGCGTGTCGTCCGGATCGCTGCTCGACAGCGTGGTCGCGCATATCGAATCGTCGCTCGACGCGTGGCGCGAACGTCCGGTGGACGATGCGCTGACCGACCGCGTCGCGCGCAAGGCGCGCCCCGGCACCGTGTCGCTCGGGCTGGCCGCGACGCAGCTCGACATCTATGCGCTGAGCGCGGCGCTCGCGCCGCTGGGCGGCGAAGTGACCGACACGACGCTGTCGATCGACGACGAACTGAAGCTCGTCGAAGCGATCTCGAACGCGCGCGACGGCAGCGGCGAGCGCGGCCCGGCGACGGACTGACGCGCCGGCCCTTCCCGACAGCGAAGCCCTTCCCGTCTGCTCTCCAATGGCGCGCCGCGCGCGCTCCACAGGCGCATGCCTTGCTCGATCGGCTCGACGGTGACCTTCACCGTTTCCGCTTTCGACAAGGAGGGCCTGACATGAAAGCAGTCGTATTTCACGGCATCGGCGATATTCGCATCGACACGGTGCCCGATCCGGAAGTCTCCGCGACGACCGACGCGGTCGTGCGTCTCACGGCCAGCGCGATCTGCGGCACCGATCTGCACATGGTGCGCGGCACGCTCGGCGGCATGAAGCCGGGCACGATTCTCGGCCACGAAGGCGTCGGCATCGTCGAGGCGGTCGGACGCGACGTGCGTAACCTGCGGCGCGGCGATCGCGTGCTGATTCCGTCGACGATCGCATGCGGCAGTTGCGCCTACTGTCGCGCGGGCTATACCGCGCAATGCGACGTCGCGAATCCGGGCGGGCCGCGTGCGGGCACGTCGTTCTTCGGTGGGCCGGCCGAAACGGGCCCGGTCGACGGGCTGCAGGCCGAATACGCGCGCACGCCGCTTGCGCATGCGAGCCTGATCCGGCTGCCCGATGCGATCGACGACGATCGCGCGATCCTGATGTCGGACATTTTCCCCACCGGCTATTTCGGCGCGCAGCTCGCGGAAGTGAAGCCGGGCGATACGGTCGCCGTGTTCGGCGCGGGGCCGGTCGGGCAGTTCGCGATCGCGAGCGCGAAGCTGATGGGCGCCGGACGCGTGATCGCGATCGACCGCATCGCGTCGCGGCTCGAGATGGCGTGCGCGCAGGGCGCCGAGATCGTCGATTTCTCCGAGGACGATCCGGTCGATACGGTGCTGCGGCTCACCGGCGGGATCGGCGTCGATCGTGTGATCGACGCGGTGGGCGTCGACGCGATGCGCGCGACGCACGGGCCGGCCGCGGCCGATCGCGATGCCGCGCGCGCATTCGATGCCGAAGTCGACGCGATCGTGCCGCACCGCAAGCCGGACGGCCGCAACTGGGTGCCGGGCGACGGGCCGTCGCAGGTGCTGCAATGGGCGGTGCGCGCGGTCGCGAAGGCCGGCACGATCTCGGTGATCGGCGTGTACCCGCCGGCCGCGCGCGTGTTTCCGATCGGCGAGGCGATGAACCGCAACCTGACGATCAAGATGGGCAACTGCAATCACCGGACGGTGACGCCGCCGCTCGTCGAACTGGTGCGCAGCGGCGCATTCGATCCGCTGTCGGTGCTCACGCGTACCGAGCCGCTGACCAACGCGATCGATGCGTATCGCGCGTTCGACGTGCGCGAGCCGGGGTGGATGAAGGTGAAGCTCGCACCATGACGACGACCCCACGAACCGAAACCGGGAGCACTGCAATGACCGATCAATACGACAACTGTATGGCCGCTTGCGACGCCTGCGCGCACGCATGCGATACCTGTGCGGCCGCCTGCCTCGCGGAGCGCGACGTGCATGCGCTGGCGACCTGCATCGCGCTCGACATCGAATGCGCGCAGCTGTGCCGCTTCGCGTCGGGCGCGATGGCGCGCCGCAGCGGGCTCGCGCCGCGCATTTGCGCGCTGTGCGCGCATGCTTGCGACCTGTGTGCGGCCGAGTGTTCGCGGCATGCGCATGAGCATTGCCGCCGCTGCGCGCTCGCGTGCGAGGCATGCGCGGCGATGTGCCGCGCGATGGCGTGAGCCCCAACGCTTACGGCGTACCCTGAACCTGGCGCGCGACGCGCTGCAGCAGCGCGTCGAGCACGGCCATCTCGACGGGCTTCACGAGATGGTCGTCGAAGCCCGCGCGTTCGGTGCGCTCGAGGTCGGACGCGCGCGCGTGGCCGGACAGCGCGACGCAGGTGGTGTCGCGCAGCGCGTCGATCGCGCGCAGCTCCTGCAACAGCGTGAAGCCGTCGACGTCCGGCATCGTCAGGTCGAGGAGCATCAACTGCGGCGCGTAGTCGCGAGCGAGCGCGAGCGCTTCGTTCGCGTTGTACGCGACGCGCGGCGCGTGCCCTTTCAGTTGCAGCAGCACCGCGAGCGTATCGGCCGAGTCGCGGTTGTCGTCGACGACGACGATGCGCAGCGGCTCGACGGCCGGCTGTCCGGGCGCGGCAGGCGGGGGCGGTGCGGTGTGCTCGTTGCGCGCCACTTGCGCGATCGGCAGCCAGACCGTGAACGTCGCGCCGTGGCCGGGCCCGCCGCTTTCCGCGGCGATCCGCCCGCCGTGCAGTTCGACGAACGACCGGCAGATCGCGAGACCGAGCCCGAAGCCGCCGGACGGGGAGCGGCCCGTCGCACCTTCCTGTTCGAACAGGTCGAAGATCGTTTCGAGCGCGCCGGGCGCGATGCCGACGCCGTGATCGACGACGCTGATCGCCACCGACGGCCCGTCGATCCGCGCGCCGACGTCGATCCGGCCGCCGTGCGGCGAAAATTTCGATGCGTTGTCGAGCAGGTTGTGCAGCACCTGCACGAGCCGTGCGTCGTCGCCGTGCAGCACCACGGAGTCGGTCGGCAGGTCGACGCGGATCCACTGCCCGCGGGCGGCCAGCTTGGGCTGGATGCTCTCGACGCCGCGGCACACGATGTCGCGCACGGTGACCGGGCGAGCGTCGAGCTCGACCTTGCCAGCCGTGATGCGCCCGACGTCGAGCAGATCGTCGACGAGCCGCGTCAGTTGCGCGACCTGGCGGTTCACGGCATCGCGACACTGCGCGAGCACGGGCGCCGGATCGGGGAGGCTCTGCAGCACGCCGACCGAATTGCGCAGCGGCGCGAGATGATTGCGCAGCTCGTGCGCGAGCATCGCGATGAAGACGCTGAGCCGGTGCGTCGACGCCTCCAGCTCCTCGAGCCGCTTGCGCTCGGTCATGTCGCGCGTGATCTTGATGAAGCCGCACAGCGCGTGCGTCGCATCGCGCACCGGCGTGATCGTCACGCTCGCCCAGAACTGCGTGCCGTCCTTGCGCACGCGCCAGCCTTCGTCCTCGAAGTGGCCGTGCGCGGCGGCCACTTCGAGCCCGTGCGACGGCCGGCCGGCCGCGATCGCGTCGGGCGGGTAGAACCGCGAGAAATGGTGGCCGACGATCTCGGCCGCGCGGTAACCCTTGATGCGTTGCGCGCCGGCGTTCCAGGTCGCGACGTTGCCGTCCGGATCGAGCATGAACACCGCGTAGTCGGTGATCGACTCCACCACGGTCTGGAACCGGAATTCGGCGAAGCGGTGCTGCAGATCGCGCGCGTCGGGCGGCGGATGCGGGTGGAAATCGGCGTCGTCTTTCTTCATCGGAGCGGCAGGTCGGAAATACGGGCGGCCGCAGGTCGTCGAACCGCCGCCGGACAGGCGGCCGCGCGGATCGAATTGGCACGTCCGAAAGAATAAAGGAACTCGATTCGGCTGATCAATGGGCGCGCATCGGCCGTGCCGTCCGCCGACATGGGCGCCGGCGCGACCGTCGGCGGCCGGCGCGGCATGCCGATTGCACGACCGGACAGTCCGCCTGTCGTGCGGCGGCCATCCGGCCGGCCGCCCGGCGGCAAGCCAGGCAAGGAGGCCGACATGAACAGCACCCTGAATCCCGACAACGAACCGGCCGGCCCGGACGACGACAACGCCCGCCGCGGCCGCGACGGCCGGGCGCTGGGCCCGAGCGACTCGTCCGACAGCGGCAGCGACACGGCGGGCGCGCGTCGCCATCCGTTCGACGTCGATTCGCCGCTGGACGACCATGCGCTCGAACGCGGCGACGCGTCGCTCGACAGCGACACGGACCGCGCGGGCACCGGCGAGCGCGCGTCGGCGGATGGCGACTCGACGCTGGAGGAAGGCGCCGATATCGAGCCGGATCGCACCGAGCGGCTGAGCGAGCCGGGCCGGACGGACGAATCGGACGACCCGGACGAGGCCGGCGGCGCGCCATGACGTCCGGCACGCAAAAACTGCAATCGCGTTGCAGATTGGGGCGCCTGGCGGTTTCCCCGGGCTGCGATGCGCAACCGTCGCGGCCCGGCAACGGCGCCGGCACGCGATTTGCATTCACCCGACCGACGCGCGCCGCGACGCGGCATCGGACCGTGCGCGGCGCGGGCGATCAAGGAGAGACACGATGCAACGACGATATCCCGGACGGCATGGCGAGCGTGGCGGCTCGCCCGACTGGCACGAGCGCGACGAACGCGCGTACCGGGGCGCCGGCGAGCGCGGCATCCCGGACGACCCGGCACGGTGGCCGGAAGAAGACTACGAATCGGCTTACCGCCGATTCGCGAGCGAGGACACGGGCCCCGAAGACTGGGGCAGCGAATGGACGGAGCGCGCGGCGCGGCCGGCCGACCAGCGGCGCGGTGCCGGCGACGCGGACTGGTCGGGTGGCGCGCGCGAGCCGGCGCGGGGCGCCGAGCGCGGCTACGGTGACCCGGGCCGCCGCGCGCAGGGCCACGAAGGGCGGTACGGCGGCGAGCGCCCGGAATACCGTGGCCATCACCGGATGGGCTGGTACGGCAGCGAGCGCGACATAGGCGACCCCCGAGGCGACCCGCGCTACGGCGGCAGCGCCCCCGACCTGTCGCGCTTCGGCAGGGACACCGAACGCGACGCGCTGCGCCATCGCCGCGGTCCGAAAGGCTATACGCGCTCGGACGAGCGGATTCGCGAGGACGTCTGCGAGCGGCTCGCGCATGCGCTCGAGATCGACGTGAGCGACGTCACCGTGCAGGTGAAGGCGGGGCGCGTCGAACTGGAGGGCACGGTGCCGGCGCGCTGGATGAAGCACGACATCGAGGATCTGGCCGACGGTTGCCTGGGCGTGCAGGACGTCGAGAATCGCGTGCGCGTGCGCCGTGACGGCGAACACGATGCCGGCATGGTGCTGCATCCGGATCAGCGGACCGTCACGCCCACCCAGCCGGCCGCGCGCGACCCCGAGCCCGGCACCGTCGTGGGCGGCCGCGAGCGCGAACCGCGCCACTGACCGCCCGTGCGTGAAACGGCCCGCCCCCGACCGCGAGCAATGCGTGCATGACGACCGGAATCGACGAAACGCCCATCAAGGATCGTGAGGCGGCAGCCGGCCGCGCCCCCCGGGGCCGCCGCGACGAGCGCGGCCTGCGGGTGCGGATCGCGGTCGAGCTCTGGCGTGCGATCTGGCATTACCGCACCCGCGTGCTCGCGGCGATCGTGCTGCTGGTGCTCGCGAAAGCGGCGGCCGTGTCGGTGCCGCTGCTGCTCAAGGACATCGTCGACGGCTTCGGCCGCGCGGCCGGCCAGCCGATGGCGTGGCCGGTGCTGCTGCTGTTCGCGTACGCGGTCGTACGCTTCGCATCCAACGCGCTGAACGAAGTGCGCGACATGACCTTCGTGCAGGTCACGCAGCATACGGTCGCGTCGTTTACCGTGCGCACGTTCGGCCACCTGCATCGGCTCGGCGCACGCTTTCATGCGCAGCGCGAGACGGGCGCCGTGGTGCGCGACCTCGAGAAAGGCACGGCCGGGATCGGCTACCTGCTCGGCGTCGCGGTGTTTACGATCGTGCCGACGGCCATCGAGATCGGCTCGGTGCTGGTGATCGTGATCAGCAAGTACGGCGGCGGCTTCACGGCGATCATTTTCGTCACGTTCGCCGTCTACGCCGCGTATACGGTGGTGTTTACGCGCCGGCGCATGCGTTACCAGCGGCGCGTGAACGCGCTCGAGGCCGAGTCGAATTCGCGTGTGGTCGACAGCCTGCTGAACGTCGACACGGTCAAGTATTTCGCACGCGAGGACGTCGAGCGCGACCGGCTCGACCGCGTGCTCGACGAATGGCGCGAGGCCGGCGTGGACAACCAGTACGCGCTGTCGGCGCTGCATATCGGGCAGAGCGCCTGCATCGGCGCGGGGATCGCGGCCGTGATGCTGCTCGCCGGGCAGCAGGTCGCGCGCGGCGCGATGACGATCGGCGATCTCGTGCTGATCAACGCGTACATCATCCAGATCAGCCTGCCGCTGAACGCGCTCGGTTTCGTGTTCCGCGAGGCGAACGACGCGATGACGAACATCGAGCGGCTGTTCGGGCTGCTCGATGCGCGCGGCAAGCCGGGCGAGGACGGCGATGCGCCCGGCGCGCAGCCGCTCGTCGTGCGCGGCGGCGCGATCGAGTTCGAGCACGTCGACTTCGGCTACGAGCCGAGCCGGCAGATCCTGTTCGACGTGTCGTTCCGCATCGAGCCCGGGCAGACGATCGCGGTGGTCGGCGGCAGCGGGTCGGGCAAGTCGACGCTCGCGCGGCTGCTGTTCCGGCTGTACCAGCCCGATGCGGGCACGATCCGGATCGACGGTCAGGACTTGCGGCTCGTCACCGAGCGCAGCCTGCGCGACGCGCTCGGCATCGTCCCGCAGGACACCATCCTGTTCAACGACACGCTCGCGTACAACATCGCGTACGGCAAGCGCGACGCGACCCGCGGCGAGGTGATCGCGGCGGCGCGCGGCGCGCAGCTCGACGCGTTCATCGAGCGGCTGCCCGATGCATACGACACGCGCGTCGGCGAGCGCGGCGTACGGCTGTCGGGCGGCGAGCGGCAGCGGGTCGCGATCGCGCGCGCGCTGCTGAAGGCGCCGCCGATCGTCGTGTTCGACGAGGCGACGTCGGCGCTCGACACGCGCTCGGAGCGCGCGATCCAGCAGGAGTTGATGCGCGTCGCGCAGCATCGCACGAGCCTCATCATCGCGCACCGGCTGTCGACCATCGTCGACGCCGATCGCATTCTCGTGATGGAGCACGGCCGGCTCGTCGAGCACGGCACCCACGACGAACTGCTCGAAAGCGGCGGCGTGTATGCGCAGATGTGGTCGCTGCAGGCGAAGCAGCGCGAGCTGGAACGCACGGAAGCGAAGTTCGCGCGGCAGCCGGTGCGGATCAACCCGCTCGTGTCGCAGGTGCTCGATTCGCTGGCGGAGGCGGCCGCGCGGCGCGGCGTGCCGGTGTTTCGCCATGTGTCGGACGAGGATCTCGTCGTCAACGCCGATCCGGCCGCGCTGCGGCGCTTCGTGTGGGAGCTGTGTCGCGGCGCCATCGAAGCGAGCAGCGGCGGGCAGCTCGAGGTGCGCACCGCGCGCCACGACCCGGAAGCGCGCATCACGATCGCGTGCACGGGCGTCGACGCAACGGAACTGTCGCTGATCGATCTCGAACGATTGCAGGACGCGATCGAGGAGGCAGGCGGCTACGTCGTGCGCGAACGCGACGATACCGGCGTGACGCTGCACCTGTCGCTGCCGATGTACGCCGTGGCGCCGGCGTCGATGCAACCCGCCGGCGCCGTGTCGAACCTGGCCGCCGGCGCGGCGGCCACGGCCAAGCCGCTCGACGGCCTGCGCATCGCGTGCGTGGACGATCACGACGAGGCGCGCGAGGCGCTCGGCGCGCTGCTGAAGGTGGCTGGCGCCGACGTGCACGCGTATGCGTCGGGCCAGGCGTTGCTGGACGACCTGTGGCGCGCGCGCCGGGCCGACTGGCCGGCGCTGCTCGTCTGCGACATCGACCTCGGCGACGACGAGGACGATGGTTACGCGGTGATGTCGCGCGTGCGTCAGCTCGACGCCGCGCGCGATCGCGACGGCCGCGCGCCGCTCGAGGCGCTGGCGTTGTCCGGCCATGCGCGCGATCGCGACCGCACGCGCGCGGTCGAAGCCGGTTTCCATGCGTACCTGACCAAGCCCGCGGTAGCGGCCGACCTGATCGCGGCGTTGCGTGCGCTCGCGTTTTCCTCTGGAGAAATCCATGCCGAACCTTCTGAACCCGACGACACCCGAAGCCCTGAACGCGCGTCGCGGCGGTAGTGCGTTCGCCGACCGCCAGGCCGCGGTGGCGGCCGTCGAGCTGCTGCTGCCGACGCTGTCCGCCGCGCTGCAGAGCGACTTCGTCGGCGACAGCGGCTGCCTGCACATCGTGATCATGGACCCCGCGCTCGGCCCGCACGACGCGGCGTTCGAGGACGCGATCCTGTATGAGTTTTCGCTGCCCGACCCGAAGGACTGGGACGCCGACTATCGCGCCTACGCCCGCGCCAAGGCGCGGCTCTCGTGGGAAACGGGCCGCGACGGCCACGTCGTGCAGGCGCTCGAGCCGTATCGGTTGCGCGCGGGCGACACGAACCTGTGGGGCGGCGTCGCGCTCGGCGGCATCGTGGTCGGCGTGTCGGGTGCGCAGCCGTGGTTCGACGAGGCGTTCGCGGGCTGCATCGCGCACTGCCTGCGCGCGCTCGCGAAGCACCGCGCGCAAGCCACGCCCGACGGGCTCGCGATCTGAGGGGCCGCCCAGGCGCGGCGGCCCGGACCCGTTTTTACAGCCGGTTATAAAAAAGCCAGCGGGCGCGTGGCACAGCCCGATGCGGCACGGGCACACGCAGGCCGGCACGGTTTTCGCTGTACCTCATGCACGGACGGTTGTCGCGACAAGTGTCGCCGTCAACCGGATGGATTTCCGACATCGACAGGAGGTGCAGGTGAACGCGACTCACGATCCAGCCAAACCGCCGCTCGCCGGCCGGACCGCACTCGTGACCGGGGGCGGCCGCGGTCTCGGCGAAGCCATTTGCGAAGAGCTTGCGCAGCACGGCGCGCACGTCGTCGTCGCCGATCTCGACGGCGACCGCGCGGCGGCCGTCGCGCAGCGGCTCGAGCGGCACGGCGGACAGGCGGTCGGCCGGCCGCTCGACGTGCGCGACGAGGCATCGGTGCTGCAGGTCGTGCACGACGCGCGCGAATCGCTCGGCGAGCTCGACGTGATCGTCAACAACGCGGCGATCGACGTGACCGCGCCGATCGACGACGTGAGCGTCGACGCGTGGCAGCAGGTGCTGATGACGAACCTGTTCGGCCCGTACCTGATGTGTCACGCGGCCGTGCCGATGATGAAGGCGCGCGGCAACGGGCATATCGTCAACATCGCGTCGACCGCGTCCAAGCGCGCGTGGCCGAACGCGTCCGCGTATCACGCGACGAAGTGGGGGCTGCTCGGGCTGTCGCACGCGCTGCACGCCGAACTGCGGCCGAGCGGCGTGCGCGTGTCGGCGATCGTCGCGGGCGGGATGCGCACGCCGTTCCTGCTCGACCGTTTCCCGGACATCGACGAGGACACGCTGCAGCCGCCGGAGCACGTCGCGGCCGCCGTGCGCTTCGTGCTGACGCAGCCGCCGGGCACCGTGGTGCCGGAGCTGATGGTGCTGCCGATGAAGGAGACGTCATGGCCCTGAAGCGCGAACGGCGGCTGCCCGGCGCGGTGCTGCTCGACAAGGACGGCACGCTGCTCGACGACGTGCCGTACAACGTCGACCCCGCGCGCATGCGCCTCGCGCCGGGCGCCGCGCGTGCGCTGCGCACGCTCGGCGCGACCGGCATGCCGCTGGCGGTCGTGTCGAACCAGCCGGGCGTCGCGCTCGGCCGCTTTACCGAAAACGAGCTTGGCGCGGTCCGCCAGCGTCTCGCCGAACTGTTCGAAGCAAACGGCGCGACGCTGGCGGATTTTTTTTACTGCCCGCATCACCCGCGGGGCAGCGTGCCGCGCTACACCTGTGACTGCATCTGCCGCAAGCCGCGCCCGGGCATGCTGCGCCGCGCGCTGAGCGCGCTCGGTGCCGTGCCCGAATGGAGCTGGATGATCGGCGACATTCTCGACGACGTCGAGGCCGGCCGCACCGCGCGCTGCGGCACGATCCTGGTCGACTGCGGCAACGAGACCGAGTGGCAGCTCAACGCCGCGCGCACGCCGCACCACGTCGTCGATCGCATCGACCTGGCCGCCGACATCGTGGTGCGCGAAGCCGTGCGCCGGCACGGCTCGTGGGTGCGGCGATGAGCACGGCCTGGAGCCGCGCCCGCCGCATCCTGTGCGTGCGGCTCGACAGCATCGGCGACGTGCTGATGACCACGCCCGCGCTGCGCGCGCTGAAGGAGAGCGGCGCCGATCGCCAGCTGACGCTGCTGACGTCGCGCACGGGCGCCGCGCTCGCGAAGCATCTGCCGATGGTCGACGACGTGTGGAGCTACGACGCGCCGTGGGTCAAGCATCCCGACGTGCGCGGCGATCCGGTGGCCGATCTCGACATGATCGACCGGCTGCTGGCGGGCCGCTTCGACGCGGCCGTGATCTTCACCGTCTACAGCCAGAATCCGTTGCCCGCCGCGATGATGTGCTGGCTCGCCGGCATTCCGCTGCGGCTCGCGCATTGCCGCGAGAACCCGTACGAACTGCTGACCGACCGCGTGCCGGAAACCGAGCCGGAATCGCACGTGCGCCACGAGGTCGCGCGGCAGCTCGCGCTGGTGCGTGCGATCGGCGCGAAGACGTCCGACTGGCGGATGGCGTTCGAGCCGGGCGACGCGGCGCGGCGTGCGGTGCACGCGCGCCTGCAGGCCGCGTTGCAGCGCATCGGCGGCGCGCGTGAGCCGGGAGCGACGCGCGCGCGCTGGCTGGTCGTCCATCCGGGCGCGACCGCCGCGTCGCGGCGCTGGCCGGCCGAGCGTTTCGGCGAAGCGGCCGCCGCGGTCGCGCCGCTGTTCGACGGCATCGCGGTGACGGGCAGCGCGGACGAACGCGCGCTGGTCGACGCGGTGTGCGAACGGGCGGGGCCGCGCGCGGTGCCGCTGGCCGGCGTGTTGCCGCTCGGCGAACTCGGCGCGCTGGTCGAGACGGCCGACCTGCTGCTGTCGAACAACAGCGGCCCCGTGCATCTCGCGGCCGCGCTCGGCACGCCGGTGGTCGACCTGTACGCGCTGACCAATCCGCAGCACACGCCGTGGCGGGTGCCGCACCGTGTGCTGAACGTCGACGTGCCGTGCCGCAACTGCTATCGCAGCGTGTGCAACCAGCCCGGCCATCCGTGCCTGCGCGGCGTGAGCGTCGACGACGTCGCCGCCGCCGTGCACGCATTGCTGCGCGGCCGCGCGCGCCATGCGCAACGCGCGGCCGAGTGGGCTGCCGCCCACGACGAAGGCGAGCCGGTCGCGGCGCACGCATCGAACGTGATTCCGTTCGCGCACGTCATCACGAGGAACTGACGCATGCCTGAATCGACCTATACGCTCGGCATCAACGCCGCCTTCCACGACAGCGCCGCGTGCATCGTGCGCGACGGCGTCGTGATCGCGGCGGCCGAGGACGAACGCTTCACGCACGTGAAGCACGCGAAGCGCCCGGTGCCGTTCTCGACCTGGGAGCTGCCTTTCCACGCGATCGACTATTGCCTCGCGGAAGCCGGCATCACGCTCGCGGATGTCGACCACGTCGCGTATTCGTACGACCCGTGGTTCGAACTCGACCGCGAAGGCACGGCGCCGGCACTGACCTTGCCGCTGTCGCCGTCCGCGCATGCGCCGCGCGAGGATGGCGCGTCGCCGTGGCATCCGCTGTTCCTGTCGTCGATCGTCAACGCGCCGCGCCAGCTCGCGGGCGGCGCGCCGCATCACCTGCAGCGGCGCTTTCGCGGCGTCACGCACGACGGGCCGTTCCGCTGGCATTTCATCGAGCACCATCTCGCGCACGAGGCGAGCGCGTTTCTCGCGGCGCCGTTCGAGCGCTGCGCGGTGATGACGATGGACGGGCGCGGCGAGCGCGCGACGACGAGCTACGGCGTGTTCGACGGCCGCGCGTACCGGCGGCTCGGGCAGGTCAACCTGCCGCATTCGCTCGGGCTGCTGTACGAGCGCTTGACCCGCTATCTCGGCTTCCTGCACTCGTCCGACGAATACAAGGTGATGGCGCTCGCGTCGTACGGCAAGCCGGTGTTCGCCGACGAGATGCGCAAGCTGGTGCGGTATCGCGGCGAAGGGCGCTACGACGTGCTCGACGCGGATCTCGCGGCGCTGTTCGGCCCGGCGCGCGAACGCGGCGGCCCGATCGAGCCGCATCACTGCGACATCGCGCATGCGTTGCAACTGGTGCTCGAGGAGACGACGCTGCAGGCGGTCGACTGGCTCGCCGCCGAGACCGGCGAGCGGCAGCTCGCGATGGCGGGCGGCGTCGCGCTGAATTGCGTGATGAACGCGCGGATTCGCGATCGCGGCCCGTTCGACGACGTATGGGTGCAGCCGGCCGCCGGCGATGCGGGCACCGCGCTCGGCGCCGCGCTGTGGACCGACTTCCGGATGCGCGGTGCGCGCGGCGACTGGCGGATGGATCACGCGTATCTCGGGCCGGCGTACGACGACGACGCGATCGAGGCGTTCCTGAAGGAAGCGCAGCTGCCGTACCGGCGCCTTGCCGACGTCGCCGCGCAGACGGCCGCGCTGCTCGCGGCGAACCGCGTGATCGGCTGGTTCCAGGGGCGCATGGAGTTCGGCCCGCGCGCGCTCGGCGCACGGTCGATCCTCGCGTCGCCGATCGATCCGGACATGCAGCAGAAGCTGAACCGGATCAAGGATCGCGAGGATTTCCGGCCGGTCGCGCCGGTCGTGCTCGAAGACCGTGCGCATCACTGGTTCAGCGGCGGCCGGCGCACGCCGCTGCGCGCGCCGTTCATGCTGTTCGTGTACGACGTCTTGCCCGAGCGCGCCGCGAAGATTCCGGCCGTGCGTCACATCGACGGCACCGCGCGCGTGCAGACCGTCGACGAAACCCAGCATCCGCTGCTGCATGCGTTGCTGACCGAGTTCGACGCGCTCACCGGCGTGCCGGTGCTCGTCAACACGTCGTTCAACACGCGCGGCGAACCGATCGTGTGCTCGCCGCGCGACGCGATCGAATGCTTCTGGACCTCGCCGCTCGATGCGCTCGTGATCGGCCCGTTCCTGCTGGAGAAGCCGCGATGAACATGCGCGACACGCACCTGCCGCCCGTGGTGTCGGTGGTCGTGCCGACCTACCGGCGGCCCGATCTGCTCGAACGCTGCCTCGACGCGCTGTGCGCGCAGGTGTTCGATCCGACCACCTACGAGATCGTCGTCGTGGACGACGATCCGGCCGGCAGTGCGCGCGCCGTCGTCGATGCGTGCCGCGCACGCGTGACCGACGTGCCGGTGATCCGCTACATGACCGCGCCCGACACGCAGGGGCCGGCCGGCGCGCGCAACGTCGGCTGGCGCAGCGCGGGCGGTGCGCTGATCGCATTCACCGACGACGACACGATCCCCGACCCGACCTGGCTGCGCCATGGCGCAGCCGCGCTGCTGGCCGAGCCGTCGGCGTCGGCCGCGGCCGGCCGGATCGACGTGCCGTTGCGGCCGCGCCCGACCGACTACGAACGCGACGCGGCAGGGCTCGCGCAGGCGGAATTCGCGACCGCGAACTGCTTCGTGCGGCGCGCGGCGCTCGAACGCATCGGCGGCTTCGACGAACGCTTCACGCGCGCGTGGCGCGAGGACGCCGACCTGATGTTCGCGCTGCACGAGCATGCGGGGCCGATCGTCGAGGCCGACGCCGCGCGCATCGTGCATCCGGTGCGCCCCGCGCGCTGGGGATCGAGCATCGGCGCGCAGTCGAAGGTGTATTTCGATGCGCTGTTGTACAAGAAGCATCGCACGACCTACCGGCGTCATATCCGGCCGACGCCGCCGTGGCATTACTACGCGGCCGTGCTCGCCGCGCTCGGCGCGATCGGCTGTTTCGCGGCCGGCTGGCCGGCGCCGGCCATCGTGTGCGCGGCGGTGTGGGCCGCGATCACTGCGGGGTTCTGCGCGAAACGGCTGCGCGGCACGCAGCTCACGGTGTCGCATGTGGCCGAGATGATCGTCACGTCCATCGCGATTCCGCCCGTGTCGCTGTACTGGCGCATGCGCGGCGCGCTTCACTTCAGAGTGTTATTCCTATGAAGCTCGATCCCGGCGTCGATTCCGACGGCTCGCGCGGCCCGAAGCGGATCGCGGTGTTCCGCGCGTTGCAGCTCGGCGACATGCTGTGCGCGGTGCCCGCGCTGCGCGCGCTGCGACGCGGCGAACCCGACGCGCGCATCACGCTGATCGGCCTGCCGTGGGCGCGCGAATTCGCATCGCGCTTCTCGGACTACATCGACAGCTTCATCGCATTCCCCGGCGCGCCGGGTCTCGGCGAACAGCCCGAACCCGACGCGGCCACGCGCGAGGCATTCATCGCCGAATGCCGCTCGCGCGACTTCGATCTCGCGATCCAGCTGCACGGCAGCGGCGCACACACGAACGCGATCGTTGCGTCGCTCGGCGCGACGCGCACGGCCGGCTTCGTGCCGGCCGACGGCGGCACGGCCGCCCTCGACTGCGCGCTCGTGTGGCGCGACGACGAACCCGAAGTGACGCGCTACCTGGCGCTCACGCGCAAGCTCGGCTACGCGGACTGGGGCGACTACCTCGAATTCCCGCTCGGCGGCCTCGACTACGCGCTGTGGCACGTGCTCTGCGACGAGCACTCGCTCGACCCCGGCCGTTACGTGATCGTCCATCCCGGCGCGCGGATGGCGTCGCGACGCTGGCCGGTCGAACGCTTCGCGCACGCCGCGCGGCAGCTCGCCGACGACGGCTGGCAGATCGTGCTGACCGGCACGCGCACGGAACTGGCGCTGGCGAGCGCGTTCGCCGAACACCTCGGGCGGCCGTGCGTGAACCTGTGCGGCCGCACGCCGCTCGGCGCGCTGGCCGCGCTGATCGCCCGCGCGCGGCTGCTGTTGTGCAACGACACGGGCGTATCGCACGTCGCGGCGGCGCTCGGCACGCCGAGCATCGTCGTCGCGTGCGGCAGCGATACGGCCCGCTGGGCGCCGCTCGACACCGAGCGTCATCATGTGCTCGCGAACTACCCGCCGTGCCGGCCGTGCATGTTCGATACGTGCCCGTACGGGCACGAGTGCGCGACGGCGATCGGCGTCGGCGACGTGATGGACCGGGCGGGCGAGCTGCTCGCGGAGGAGAGACGTCATGTCACGTAAGCGGTTGCGCGTGCTCACCTGGCACGTGCATGGCAACTACCTGTATTACCTGTCGCAGGCGCCGCACGATTTCTACATCGTGACGAAACCGCAGCATCCGCCTGGCTATGCGGGCCGCGTCGGGCACCTGCCGTGGGGTGACAACGTGCACGAGGTGCCGGCCGAGTGCGTGCGCGACACCGAATTCGACTGCGTGCTGTACCAGCACGCGAAGCACTACCAGCACGACCGCCTGCGGCTGCTGAGCGAAGCGCAGCGCGCGCTGCCGACGCTGTTCGTCGAGCACGATCCGCCGCGCGAGCATCCGACCGACACGCTGCATCCGGTGCAGGACCCGAACGTGTTGCTGGTGCACGTGACGCCGTTCAACGCGCTGATGTGGGACAACGGCGTGACGCCGACGCGCGTGATCGAGCATGGCGTGCTGATGCCCGAAGGTGTCGAGTATCACGGCACGCTGCCGAAGGGCGTGGCCGTCGTGAACAACCTCGCGCGCCGCGGCCGGCGCCTCGGCGCGGACCTGTTCGAGGTCGTGCGGCACAGCGTGCCGATCGATCTGGTCGGGATGGGGTCGAGCGAGCTTGGCGGGATCGGCGAGGTGCCGAACCCGGCGCTGCCGCAGTTCCTGTCGCACTACCGGTTCTTCTTCAATCCGATCCGCTATACGAGCCTCGGGCTCGCGGTGATCGAGGCGATGATGATCGGGTTGCCGGTCGTCGCGCTGGCGACGACCGAGATGGCGCAACTCGTGAAGACCGGCAGCAACGGCGTGGCCGATACGCGGCCGGCCGTGCTGATCGACGCGATGCGGATGCTGATCCGCGATCCGGAACTGGCGCGAGAGTGGGGCGCGGCGGCCAAACGCGACGCGTGCGAGCGATTCGGCATCGAGCGGTTCGCGCGCGACTGGGACGCCGCATTGCGCGACGTGACGGGGTGACGGCGTGATGGCGTGACGGCGGCGTGACCCGCCGCACTTACGGCATCGTCGCGGGCGGCGAAGTGGAGGCGCTGCCGCCGTTCGACGCGTTCGCGGCCGGCGGCGCGCTGCCGCTGGCTGCATTGCGCTCGCTTTCGGGCAGCAGCGCGAGCCGGTTGTACAGCGTTTTCAGGCTGATGCCGAGCGCCTTGGCGGTGCGCGGCTTGTCGCCGTTGAAATGCCGTAGCGACGCGACGATGAAGCGCTGCTGCGTATGCGCGAGCGTCGTGCCGATATGCAGCGTCATCGCGTTGTGACGCACTTCCTCGCGCGGCGGCGGGCGGCGCGGCAACTGCAGCTCGATCTGCTCGTCGGCGAGGATGAACGCGCGCTCCAGCGTATTGCGCAGTTCGCGCACATTGCCGGGCCACGTGTACGCGCGCAGCGCCTTCATCGCCTGTGTCGACAGCCGTTTGCGCGTGCGGTGCCGCGCGTTCAGCCGTTCGACGATCTGCAGTGCGATATCGCCGACGTCGTCCTCGCGCTGCCGGAGCGCGGGCACGTGCAGCGCGATCGGCGCGATCCGGTAGAACAGGTCTTCGCGCAGCGCGCCGCTGCGCAAGGCCTCGACCGGGTCGTGATGGGTGGCCGCGACGATCCGCACGTCGAGCGGAATCGCCTCGTGGCCGCCCACGCGCACGATCGTGTTGGTTTCGAGCGTGCGCAGCAGCTTGACCTGCAATTCGAGCGGCATCTCGGCGATCTCGTCGAGAAACAGCGTGCCGCCGCGCGCGGCCTCGAACATGCCCACATGTTGTGCAACGGCACCCGTGAAGCTGCCTTTTTCGTGGCCGAACAACTGCGACTCCGCGATGTCCTTCGGAATCGCGCCGCAATTGACGGGCACGAACGGCCCGCGACGGCGCGGGCTCATGTCGTGAATGAGCCGGGCGACGATATCTTTTCCCGCACCGCTTTCGCCGACCACCAGCACACTCACGCGGGTGGCGGCGACGCGCGACACTTTCAGCAGCAGATCCTGAATTGTTCGCGAACGACCGAACAGTCGCGTGCCGTCATCGTCGGATTTCGACATGGAGTAATAACCGGGTTGGGAAGTTTTGACCGAATGTGTCGTGACCAGGTAAAAAAGGACGTGGCACACGTCGTCTTTCACGTACTCAGAATACCTTTTATACCGATTCGACGACATTGAATCTGGCAATGCGATTTATGGCGACAGATAGATTTATTCGATGAGCGGCGAATGCACGACGTCGTTCTTCTATACTGCTAAGCACTCGTTTTCAGTGCAGGACAGCCTGTCTGCCCGTTCGTGTGCAGCGTTGAAGATGATGACGCGCATGACGCTGCACGTGCCGCGGTGCCGGCCGATGCACGCGCCGGGCCGCATTACAAGGAGCCTTGATGCCTTACGTCCTGATCGTCGAAGACGACGCCGATACGCGAACGATGCTCGCCACGCTCGCACGCACGCAGCAATTGACGTGCGATACGGCCGCGACGCTTGAAGAAGCGCGCACGCTCGTCTCGACGCATACCCCCGATCTCGTGCTGTGCGACCTCGTGCTGCCCGACGGCAACGGGATGGATCTGTTCGACGCATTGCCCAAGCGCGCACATTGCGAAATAGTGTTGACCACCGGCCACGCGAGCCTCGAAACCGCGATCGACGCATTGCGCCGCGGCGCGACCGATTACCTGGTGAAGCCGCTCAACATGCAGCGGCTGAACAGCATCTTCGCGCGCGTGCCGCGCACGACCGCGCTGCACGAGGAAATCGCCGAGTTGCGCTCGGAATTGCAGCGCCTCGGCCGTTTCGGCCGCATGCTCGGCAGTTCGCCCGCGATGCAGGCCGTGTACGACGCGATCGGCCGCGTCGCGCGCACCGAAGCGTCGGTGCTGCTCACCGGTGAGTCTGGCACCGGCAAGGAGCTCGCCGCGCAAACCGTGCACGACTTGAGCCTGCGCCGCCGCGGCCCGTTCCTCGCGGTGAACTGCGGCGCGATCGCCGCGAATCTCGTCGAGAGCGAGATGTTCGGTCACGACCGAGGCAGCTTCACCGGCGCGGAACGCCAGCACAAGGGCTTCTTCGAACGCGCGGACGGCGGCACGCTGTTTCTCGACGAAATCACCGAGATGCCGCTCGAATCGCAGGTCAAGCTGCTGCGCATGCTGGAGACCGGGCGCGTCACGCGGCTCGGCTCGACGCGCGAGATCGACGTCGACGTGCGCATCGTCGCCGCGACCAATCGCGATCCGGAAGCCGCGATGGCGGACGGCAAGCTGCGGCCCGACCTGTTCCACCGGATCAACGTGTTCCCGATTCCGCTGCCGTCGCTGCGCGAACGCGGCGACGACATCCCGATGCTCGCCGATGCCTTCCTGCAGCGCTACAACGAGGAAAGTGGCCGCAACCTGCGGTTCGCGCCCGCCGCCCGCGAAGCGCTGAAGACCTACGAATGGCCCGGCAACGTGCGCGAGCTGCGCAACTTCGTGCAGCGCGCGAGCATCTTCACCGACGCCGATGTGATCGAAACGCTGCCGCCACCGATCATGGACGAGCTGTCCAGCATGGTCGATTCGCATGAAGATCGCGTGACGGTGCCGTTCGGCACGCCGCTCGAGGAAGTCGACCGCAAGCTGATCCTCGGCACGATCGCGCAATGCGGCGGCGTGAAGGCGCAAGCGGCCGAGGTGCTCGACGTCAGCCTGAAGACGATCTACAACCGGCTCGCGCAACTGGAAGACGAAGCGGAGAAGCCGGATTCCTGATGCCGCTACGACCGCGTTCACGTTTCCGTTCCGGCCTCGCGGCGCGTGTCGTGCTCGAGGCGGCGGCGCATGCGTTCGACGTGCGGCGGGATCGTGCGTCGTTCGCGCAGGGTCCACGGCAGGCCGGCAAACGTGCGCACGATCGCGCGTTCGCGGCGCAGCAGCGGCAGCATGCGCAGGGTATGCCGCCACGCGGCCGAGGCCGGCCATCTGAGCCACGCGGTCCATACCGCGTTGCGGGCGGCGGTGCGCGCGCGCGTGGGCCGGTCGCGCTGCAGCGACGGGTAGTGATGGACGGTCAGGCGCGGCGCATACACGAGCCAGTGCCCCGCGCGATACAGGTCGAGCGCGAGCAACGCTTCCTCGCCGCCGAGGAAGTAGTGCGGATGGTAGCCGCCGGCGCGTACGAACGCGTCGCGCCGGAAGGCGGTCGCGCCGGCCAGCAGCCCGAGGATCGGCCGGCCCGGCAGCGCGACGGGCGCGTCGAGCGGGCTGTCGGCCATCAGCCGGCAGGTCGGGTCCTCGCGTTCGTCGGGGCCGACCAGCACGCGCGCGGTGACGGCCGCGACGTGCGGATACGCGTCGAGCAGGTTCGCGGCTTCGGCGATCGAGCCGGGCGCCCACCACGTGTCGTCGTCGCAGAACGCAACGTGGCGCGTGCGGGCGACGGCGACGCCGAGATTGCGGCCGGCCGCGCCGAGGTTGCCCGGCGCATGCACCAGCGCGACATGCGGAAAGCGGTCGTGGATCAGCGTGGCCGTGTCGGCGTCCGCCGCGTTGTCGACGACGACGATCGCCGGCCGGTCGGGCAGCACGGACAGGTGTTCGAGCGTGCGCGCGAGTTCGGCGGCGCGCCGGCAGGTCAGCACGATCGCGGTCACGCGCGGCTCGCCCGGCGGCAGCGCGACACGCGCGGGCGTTATGCGGACGTGATGTCGCATTCGAGCCGCCAGATCGTTTCGGGTTCGCGGAGAGCGGCACGCATATGAGGTTCCAGCAGCGTTACCTGGCTCGCGTACGCATCGACGGCGGCGGCTTTCGCGGCGACGCTGTTCGTGTCGCCGGCGGCCGGCACCGCGACCGGCTGCGCGGTCCAGCCGCGCTCGCGCCATTCGATCACGCGCCGGGCCATCAGCCCGTCGATGCGGCGATACGGCACGTCCTCGTAGAAGCGCCAGACGTGCGACGGATCGTCGGCACGCAGCAGCGACAGCATGGCTTCCTGCACCTGCAGATGATCGCGGTGGAACAGGCCGGCCGGCGCGAGCACGCCGAAGCCCGGGTGCGCGTCGATCGCCGCGGCCACGCGTGTCGCGATCGCGGTCGACGTAGTCGGTACGCCGTACTGATCGTCGAGGAAATCGAGCCACACGGGACGGGCGTCGAGCAGCGCGAGCGCGCGGCGGTCTTCGTCGCGGCGCGCGCGCACCGCTTCGTCGGCGTGGCGGAAGCCCGCGCGCTGATCCCACGGGGGCGCGGGCGTGCCGTGCGGCGGGATGCCCGCGAACACGGTGACGACGATCGAGCCGGGCGCCTGCGCGAGCAGTTGCCCGCAACTGAAGACGGCATCGTCGAGATGCGGCGAGACGACGAGCCAGCGTGTCGGGTCGGGCATGGCGTGAAGTTCTCCATCGTGAGCGGCCGGGCCGCCGGTTCCGATCGGCCAGCATGCGTCGTGCCCGCGGGCGGCGCCCGCGCCGGCCGCTGTCGAGTGTCCCCGCAGGAGCGTGTCCAATGACCGAAATTGCACGGCCGCAGGCCGGAAATTACGCAACGGCCGTGATGCTGGTCGCGATCGCGACCGTGTTGCAGACGCTCGCGATCCGGTTCGGCGGCGTGAATCTGCCGTTCGTGCTGTATTACCCGCTGCTGGCCGGCGCTGCGTGGGCGACGTCGTTCGTGTTCGGCATCGTGTCGACGGTGGTCAGCGGGCTGCTCGTCTGGACGCTGTTCCTGTCCGATCCGGCCGCCTATACGACGCCGCTGCCCGACCGGCTCGTGCAGCTCGGCACGTTCATCCTGATCGGCGCGCTGGTGTGCGCGGTCGCGTCGCTGCTGCATCACACGCGGCTGACGAACGATCGCGCGCGCCGACGCGAGGCGGCCGCGCGCCGGCAGTTCGAGGCCGTGCTGCGCGCCCTGCCGCACGGCGTGATCGCGACCGACCCGAACGGGCGGCTCACCTATCTCAACGCGGCCGCGGCCGAACTCGTCGGCTGCCGGCCGGACGAGGCGGTGGGGCGGCCGGTGCGCGACGTGCTGCGCATCGTCGATCACGAAGGCCGCCGCGTGCCGACCACGCCGCTCGACCGTGCGCTCGGCGGCGCCGAGGCGACGTCCGACCGGCACTGGCTGCAGGCCGGCAGCGGCGATCGGGTGCCGATCGTCGCGGTCGCGTCGCCGATCGGCGATGCGGACGGCAACCTGGACGGCGCGGTGCTGCTGCTGCGCGATGCCGGCGCGGACCGCGCGCGTGTCGATGCGTCGCGGCTCCAGCATGCGGTCGTCGAGGCGTCGCCGGACGCGATCGTCGGGATCGACGCCGACGGCCGCATCGCCAGCTGGAACGCGGCTGCGCAGCGGATCTTCGGCTACGACGAGGCCGACGCGCGCGGCCGCAGGTTCGACACGCTGATCGCGCGGCGCTGGCTGCGGCTCAATCCGCTCGCCGACGCGTTCGACGCGATGCACGAGCCGGTCGGGCCGCTCGAACTGTTGTGCGTGCGGCGCGACGGGCGGCGCTTTCGGGCGACGGTATCGGCGTGCCCGGTGCAGGGCGAGGCGCGGGCGTGCGTCACGCTGTCCCTGACGCTGCACGAAACCGGCGCGCAGCGTCGCCGCGACCTGCGGGCGCAGCGCTCGCTGCAGGGCGCGCGCGATGCACGCGATCAGGCCGACACGTCGAACCGGCTGAAGGACGAGCTGCTGGCCACGGTGTCGCATGAATTGCGCACGCCGCTGAACGTGATCTACGGGTGGATCGAGGTGCTGCGCAATACGGGCGATCACGCGTTGCAGCATCAGGCGATCGACGCGATCGACCGCAGCGCGCGTTCGCTCACGCGGATGGTCGGCGACATCCTCGATGCGTCGTCGCTCGCGACCGGCAAGCTGCGGCTCGACGCGACGCCGGTCGACGTCGTGCGGTTGTTCTCCGACCAGGTCGGCACGTTCCAGACCGCCGCCTCGTCGGCCGGCATCCTGCTCGAATTCGACTGCGCCGCGTCCGCGTGCATCGTGTCGGGCGACGCCGAGCGGTTGCGGCAGATGCTGTCGAACCTCATCTCGAATGCGCTGAAATTCACGCCGGGCGGCGGCAGCGTGACGGTCGGCCTCGCGCGCGACGGCGGGCACGCGGTGTTGACCGTCGCCGATACGGGGCAGGGCATCGCGACGGAGTTCACGCCGTACGTGTTCGACATGTTCCGCCGCGCGGACGATTCGCCCGCGTCGCCGCGGCGCGGGCTCGGTCTCGGCCTGTCGATCGTTCGTCACATCGCGCAACTGCACGGCGGCAACGTGACCGTCGCGAGCGCGGGCCGCGACCGCGGCACGACGTTCACGGTGACGCTGCCGGCCGGCTGGCAGCCGGGCGGCGCGATGGCGTGGAGCATCGTGCAGGCGGGCGGGCAGCGCGAGGCGCTCGTGCTCGATACGCAGCGCATCCTGATCGTCGACGACGACGCGACCACGCGGGCCAGTCTCACCGCCGCGCTGACCACGTTCGGCGCGGCGGTCGCGATCGCGTCGTCGGGCCGCGAGGCGCTCGCGATGGTGGCCGACATGCGGCCGACGGTCGTGCTGTCCGACCTCGCGATGCCCGACGGCGACGGCTTCTGGCTGCTGGAGGCCTTGCGGCGCGGCACGACGAACGGCGACAGCGGCCCGCTCGACGTGCGCGTGCTGGCCGTCACCGCGCACGCGGGCCTCGCCGACGAACGCCGCGCGCTGGAGGCCGGCTTCGACGGCTACCTGTGCAAGCCGGTCGACGTGCGCGAACTGGCGCACAAGATCGCGCACGTGACGAAGCGCGACGGCTGACACGCGTCGCGTCTCGGTTGCTTCGGCCGCGTCAGCCGCGTCACGTCGTCGGCGCCGGCCGATTCTGCGTATGGACCTGGGCGAGCAGATGCGACGCGATGCGCGTGCTGCGCACGAGGTCGCCGGGCGCGTGGTGCGTGACCTGGCGCTGAATGAAGTAGCGCGCGGTGTGCGCGAGCCCGTTCGCGAACGTCGTCGTCGCGCGCCAGCCGAGCCGCTTCTGCGCGGCCGCGAGATTCGGCCGCCGCTGGCGCGGATCGTCGGACGGCAGCGGCCGGAATTCGATCGGCACGTTGGCGCCGACGATCCGCACGACTTCCCGCGCGACGTCGATCATCGCGATCTCGACATCGCTGCCGAGATTGACCGGCTCGCTCGCATCGCCCGGTTCATCCATCAGCCGGATCAACGCATCGACCATGTCGTCGACGTAGCAGAACGAGCGCGTCTGCTTGCCGTCGCCGTAGACGGTCAACGGCTGTTCCGCGAGCGCCTGCGTGACGAAGTTCGATACCACGCGCCCGTCGGCCGGGTGCATGCGCGGGCCGTACGTGTTGAAGATCCGCGCGATCCGCACGTCGATGCCGTACTGGCGGTGATAGTCCGCGAACAGGGTTTCCGCGCAGCGCTTGCCTTCGTCGTAGCACGCGCGGATGCCGGTCGGATTGACGCGGCCGCAATAGTGCTCGTCCTGCGGATGCACGTCGGGGTCGCCGTACACCTCGCTCGTCGACGCCTGCAGGATGCGCGCCTTCACGCGTTTCGCGAGGCCGAGCAGGTTGATCGCGCCGTGCACGCTGGTCTTGGTCGTCTGCACGGGGTCGCGCTGGTAGTGAACGGGCGACGCCGGGCATGCGAGGTTGTAGATCTCGTCGACTTCGACGTAGAGCGGAAACGTCACGTCGTGCCGCATCAGCTCGAAATTCGGCGCATCGAGCAGGTGCGCGATGTTGTCCTTCGTGCCCGTGTAGAAATTGTCGACGCACAGCACGTCGTGGCCGGCCGTCACGAGGCGTTCGCACAGATGCGAACCGAGAAAGCCGGCGCCGCCGGTGACGAGGACGCGTTTTCGGTCGTAGCCCTTCATTACGTATTCTCCTTGCGGTGTGCGAGCACGCCTCGCGTGGTGGCGACCGGCGTGCGCCGGCCGGTGCCGGCCGACGTGCCGGCGCGCTGCGCGTGGGCGACGTCGCGGTAGATGTCGACGAGCCGGTCGGCCACGCCTTGCCAGGTGTAGAAGCGATGCGCGCGCAGGTAGCCGGCGCGGCCGAGCGCCGCGCACAGGTCCGGTTGCGCGCGCAGTTGCACGAGGCGCGCGGCCAGCGCGGCCGGGTCGCGCGGCGGCACGAGATAGCCGGTCGTGCCGTCGTCGACCGTCGTGCGGATGCCGCCGACGTCGCTGCCGATCACCGGGGCCGCGCACGCCATCGCCTCGACCGGCGTGATGCCGAACGGCTCGTACCACGGCGTCGTCACGAACACGTCGGCCGCGCTGTAGTACAGGTGCAGCGCGTCGCGATCGCGCCGGCCGACGAAGGTCACGCGGTTCGCGATGCCGAGTTCGTGCGCGAAGGCGGCGAGCCGCGCGAGTTCCGGATCGCGCGCGGGGTCGGGCGTCGGCTGGCTGCCGCCGACCACGTACAGGTGTGTCGGCCGCTGCGGGTCGCGCGGCATGCGTGCGAGCGCGTCGATCACGGTGTCGATGCCCTTGCGCGGCACGAGGCGCCCCAGTTGAAGTACGACGAATGCGTCCTGCGGCCAGCCGAGCCGCGCACGCGCATCGACGCGCGGCACCGGCCGGAATTCCCGTGCATCGAAGCCGCACGGCACGATCTCGATGCGCGCGGTGTCGGCGCGGTAGTGCGTCGTCAGGTCGAGCGCATCCTGCGGGCATTCGGCGATCAGGCGGTCCGAGCGGCGCGCGAGCGTGTCCTCGATCGTGAAGCGCGCGTCGGGAAAGCCGTCGGCCGTGCCCTGGTGCAGCCGCCGCACGCGGCCGAGCGCATGGAACGTCGTGACGAGCGGGATGCCGAGCGCTTTCTTCACGCGCAGCGCCGCGTCGCCGGACATGAAGAAGTTCGCGTGCATCACGTCGACCGGATCGGGCTCGCGCCGCATGCGGGCGATCATGTACTGCGCGAAGGGGCCCATGTACGGCAGCAGCTGCTCCTTGGGCACGTCGGTCGGCGGGCCGGCCGGCACGTGGATCACGCGCATGCGCGGGCCGATCGACACGACCTCCGGCAAATGCGGATTGTCGCAGCGGGTGTAGACGTCGACGTCGAGGCCGCGCTCCGCGAGCTGCTTCGCGACGTTCGCGACATAGATGTTCTGACCACCGGCATCGACGCCGCCGATCACCCCCAGCGGCGACGCATGTTCACTGATCAACGCAATTCTTTGCATGGTATTGCTCCCGGTATCGGGGCCGCGCACACGGGCCACCCTTGTCGGTCGCTCGGCAATCGGCATGCCCGCCGGATTGCGGGGAAAACCGCTTCCCGGTGTGCCGAAAAAATTACAACGCGTTGGATGAAAGGGCGTCTGATCGCGGTGGCGCGCTGGCATGCGGCGCACGCGGCGCGGCACGCGACTTGCGCGCTTCCCGTTCACCTGCCGGCGTGTCCGGCTTGACGAAAAGGAGGTCACGATGAAGGTATCCCCGCTGCAAGCCCGCCCCCCGCGAATCCGCCGTCAACGCGCGCTGCGCACCGGCATGGCGGTCGCGATCGCCGCGGCCGCCGCGTGCATGGTCGTCGCGCCGAACGCTGTCGCCGCCGGCGACGACGGCGCCGCATCGTCGTCCACGTCGTCGTCGTCGTCGCATTCGAGCACCGGCACGAAGATCCGCGACGCGACGATCACGACCAAGGCGAAGGCCGAACTCGTCGGCACGAGCGGCCTGTCGGCCGGCGACATCCACGTGAAGACCCGGCACGGCACCGTGACGCTCACCGGCAGCGTGCCCGACGAGCAGCAGCGCACGCAGGCCGTCAGCGTCGTGAAGCAGGTCGACGGCGTGCAGGGCGTGCGCGACCAGTTGACCATCCGGCCCAAATAACCGCGACGCGACCGTAACAGGAGTCCAGCGATGAACTGCATGCTCAAACCGGTCGGCGAACAGACGATCGTGATTACCGGCGCGACGAGCGGCATCGGGCTCGTCACCGCGCGCAAGGCGGCACGGCGCGGCGCGAAGCTCGTGCTGTTCGCGCGCAACGAGGAAGCGTTGAACACGCTGTGCGAGGAAATCCGCCAGCACGGCGGCCTCGCGGTGCCGGTCGCCGGCGACGTCGGCAACGTCGAGGACCTGCAGCGCGCGGCCGCGGCGGCGGCCGACACGTACGGCGGCTTCGACACCTGGATCAACAATGCCGGCGTGTCGATCTTCGGCACGGCGGCCCAGGTGCCGCTCGAGGATCAGCGCCGGCTGTTCGACACCAACTACTGGGGCGTCGTGCACGGTTCGCTCGTCGCGGCCGACCATTTCCGGCGCAAGAGCGATTTCCACGGCGGCGCGATCATCAACATGGGCAGCGAGGCGTCCGACGCGCCGGTGCCGCTGCAAAGCGCGTATGTCGCATCGAAGCACGCGGTGAAGGGCTTCACCGATTCGCTGCGGCTCGAGATGGAAGCGGATCACCTGCCGGTGTCCGTCACGCTGATCAAGCCGGCCGCGATCGACACGATGTTCGTGATGCACGCGAAGAACTACATGAACGTCGAGGCGAAGCTGCCGCCGCCGATCTACGACCCCGATCTGGTGGCCGACGCGATCCTGTTCGCGGCCGCGCATCCGCGCCGCACGCTGTTCGTCGGCGGCGCCGCCAAGTTGACGTCGGCGGGCGCGTACCACGCGCCGCGCCTGTTCGATCGCCTCGCGGCCACGCTGTTCTCGCGCGGCCAGCGCACGGTGCGCCCCGCGCGGCCGCGCGACGACAACGCGCTGTACGACTCGCGCCACGCGCTGCACGAGCGCGAAGGCATGGAAGGGCCCGTGCTGCGCAGCTGTGCGTACAACTCGGTGGTGCAGCGGCCGAAGGTCGCCGGCGCGGTCGCGCTCGGCGCGGCGGCGCTGGTGTTTGCCGCGTTCGCACGCGTGCGCCGGCAGTCCGCGTGATTTCGTTCATTTTCCAAGGAGGCTTTCATGACATCCCGACAACATACGGGCCACGAATACAGCCACTCGCGCGCGCACGAAGGCGAGCGCACGCAGCAGGACCACGACAAGGGCGGCCATCAGACGGGCCACGGCAAGCCGCCGAGCCCGGTCGACGTGCAGAAGGCGCTGAAGGGGATGGACTACCCGGCGAGCAAGTCGGACGTCGTGCAGTGCGCGGAACGCTCGCATGCGGACCCGGCGGTGCTCGACATGCTGCGCAAGATTCCCGAGCGCGAGTACGACACCCCGGCATCGGTATCGAAGGAACTCGGGCGGCTGATGTGAGCGTCGCCCCGTCGCGCCGCGTGCATGCGCGCGCGGCGCATTCATCACGAGGAGCACGACCATGGCGATGATCGTCGCAGGCCGTTTCACGACGTTCGATGAAGCGGAAGGTGGGGCGCGTCACCTCTACGAGCGCGCGTTCGGGCCGGACGACGTGTCGATCTTCTTCCTGAACCCCGGCGGCCAGCACGCGCGCTTCCCGATCGGCGGCGACGTGTATGCCGACACGGCGGCGAAGCCCGGCGGGCGCGGCGCGATGGTCGGCGCGATCCGTGGGCTGCTGATCGGCGTCGTCCTCGGGCTGATCGCCTATGCGCTCGGCCTGCACTACTGGTTCGTGCCGGCCGCCGCCGCGCTGGCCGGCGCCTATCTCGGCGCATTCGGCGGCGCGCTCGGCCGCATGCGCGGCGAGCAGGCAGAAGGCAAGGGCACGCTCGCGCAGAGCGAGACCGGCGTGATCCTCGCCGCGCGCGTGACGCCCGACACCGCGACCGCCGCCGAAGACGTGCTGCGCGCGACCGGTGCGAAGTCGATCGAGCGCGTCGAAGGCGACTGGCAGGACGGCGAATGGCGCGATTTCGATCCGGTGCGCCGGCCCGACGAAGCCCCGTCCGGCGGCCCGCGCTGACCTTTTTCCAAACGCTTGCAACGCCAACCCTGAAAACACGGCCGCCGCGTGCGGGTCGGCGTGCGCCGCGCGCGGCACGCCGCTTGCGCAGCATCGGCGGCATCCGTTCAAGGAGGAACCCATGACCACCGCACAGACTCCCCCGCCGCAGAAACAGACGCAGCAGCCGGGCACGGAGCGCGACATGCATCCGAAGCCGCGCGACGAGGCGGCCGACTACGTCGGCAGCGGCAAGCTCGCCGGCAAGGTCGCGCTGGTGACGGGCGGCGACAGCGGGATCGGCCGCGCCGTGGCGGTCGGTTTCGCGAAGGAGGGCGCGGACGTCGCGATCGTCTACCTGAAGGAATCCGACGACGCCGCGCACACGAAGCAACTGATCGAGCAGGCCGGCCGACGCTGCGAGGCGATCGCGTGCGACGTCGGCGATCGCCGGCAGGCGCGCGATGCGGTCGCCCGCACGGTCGAGCGGCTCGGCCGGCTCGACGTGCTCGTGAACAATGCGGGCGAGCAGCATCCGCAGCCGGGCATCGAGGACGTGTCCGAGGAACAGCTCGAGCGCACGTTCCGCACCAACGTATACGGGATGTTCTTCTGCACGCAGGCCGCGCTGCCCCACCTGAAGGAAGGCGGCCGCATCGTCAACACGGCGTCGGTCACTGCTTATCACGGCAGCCCGAAACTGCCCGACTATTCGGCGACCAAGGGCGCGATCGTCGCGTTCACGCGCTCGCTGTCGATCGAGCTGGCCGAACGCGACATCCGCGTGAACGCGGTCGCGCCGGGGCCGATCTGGACGCCGCTGATTCCGTCGACGTTCACGCCCGAGCAGGTCGCGAAATTCGGCTCGAACGTGCCGCTCAAGCGGCCGGGCCAGCCGGACGAACTGATCGACTGCTACGTGCTGCTCGCGTCGGACGGCGCGAGCTACATGACCGGGCAGACGCTGCATCCGAACGGCGGCTCGATCGTCGGCGGCTGATGGCCGTTTCCACGCAAGCACCAGGAGAAAGCTGATGAGACAACCCAACTGGACGATCGCGGCGCTCGCCGCCGGCGTGCTCGCCGTGTCGGGGCTTGCTCGCGCGCAGATGCCGAGCGAGCCGCCCGCATCGAATGCGCATGTGCCGGGCGGCGTGATCAACCCGTCGTCGGGCGCTGGCGCCGCTGGGGACCCCGGCATCGCGAAAGCGCCGAAGGGCACCGACGCGGAGTTCGTCGACAAGGCCGCGATGGCCGGCAAGGCCGAAGTGCAGGCAAGCCAGCTCGCGCTGAAGCAGGCGCAGTCGGCGGACGTGCGGGCGTTCGCGAAACGGATGGTCGCGGATCACGGCAAGGCGAACGCGAAGCTCAACGAAATCGCCGCGCGCAAGGGTATCAAGCCGCAGGTCGAACAGATTTCCGATCCTGACGTGGAGGCGCTGCGCGGCAAGAGCGGGCACGACTTCGACACCGCGTATCTCGCGGCGGCCGGCCCCGATGCGCACCAGAAGGCGGTCGCGTTGTTCGAGGACGAAGCGCGCGACGGCAAGGATGCGCAACTGCGCGCGTTCGCCCAATCCACGCTGCCGACGCTCAAGCATCACCTGAGCATGGCGCAGACGCTCGCACGCAAGGTGGGCACGCAATAACGCGTGCCCGGTTCCACCCCTGGGCCGCCCATGCGGCCCGCTTTTTCGGAGAAGCAGTCATGGCCCAACGGCAATCGAAGCACGAAGGTATCCTCGAACTGCTCTGCCAGGCATACGAGACCGAGCTTGGCGGCGCGCAGATCTACGAGGCCGCGCTCCAGTGCGCGACCGACGAGGACCTCCATAAGGAATGGGAGAAGTACCATCGCGAGACGCTGCATCACCAGGAGGTGCTGCGCAAGGTATTCGAAACACTGGGCCTCGATCCGGATGCGCAGTCGCCGGGGCGCGCCGCGGTGGCGGCAACCGGCAAATCGCTCGTGCAGGTGATCCAGCAGGCGAAGAAGCAGGCCGACCCGGCGGTCGCGCAGGTCGTCGCGGCCGAGTGCGTGGTGCTGGCCGAAACCAAGGACCACCTGAACTGGGAGCTGATCGGCTACGCGGCTGATCAACTGCCCGACAGCGATGCCGCGAAGGCGCTGAAGGCCGCGCACGACGAGGTCGAGGCCGACGAGGACCATCACCTGTATCACACGCGGGGCTGGGCGCGCGAAATGTGGATCGAGTCGATGGGCTTCAAGGCGGTGCTGCCGCCGCCGGAGGAAGTGAAGAAGGTGGAGTCCGCGGCCGACGCGGCACGTGCCGAGCGCTCGCGCGGCAAGATGATGTAACACCCGGGCGGGCGTGCCGCGCGCGGCGCGGCCGCCCGCTTGCCGGTCCATCAGGTTGCGTACGCAACCTTCTGCACGCACCCCCGCTTCAATCCCTCACGTCAGCACATCGACGATCATCGTCGTCACCGACACCGCCATCAGCGCGACCGCCAGCCAGCCGAACACTTTCGATACCGGCCCGCTGCCGGGCTGTCCTGCCGCATCGCGCTGTTGCGACAGCAGCATCACCAGCACGAGCATCGGCACCGCCGCGACGCCGTTGAGCACGGCGCTCCAGTACAACGCGCGGATCGGGTCGATCGGGCTGAAGCAGATCGCGATGCCGACGATCACGCACAGCGCCAGCACCGTGTAGAACGCGGGTGCGCGCCGCACGGGCTCGTTCAGCCCTTCGCGAAACCGCCACGCTTCCGCGCAACCGTAGGCGGCGCTGCCCGCGAACGCGGGAATCGCGAGCAGCCCGCAGCCGACGATGCCGAACGCGAACACCAGGAACGCGGCTTCGCCGGCGATCGGCCTCAACGCTTCTGCGGCCTGCGCGGTGCTGCCGATGTCGTGCCGGCCGTGCGCGAAGAACACGGCCGCGCCGATCACCATGATGCAGAACGACACCGCGTTGGTGACGATCATGCCGGTCCACGTGTCGAACGTGATGCGCTGTTCGGTCTCGCGGCGCGAGTTGCGTTCGCCGTTCTGTTGCTCGGCCGTGGTTTCCTCGACTTCGAGCGCGGCCTGCCACACGAACAGGTACGGGCTCAGCGTCGTGCCGAGCACGGCGACCGCGGTGGTCGCATAGTCGTGCGTGAAGGCGATGTGCGGCAGCACGATCGCGTGCAGCAGGTCGCCCCAGTCGACGTGCACGAAGCCGAGTTCGAGCACGTACGCGATCAGGCCGAGCGTCATCCATTTGAGCCAGCGCGCGTAGCGTTCGTACGACAGCATCACCTGCAACGCGAGCGATGCGATTCCGTAGAGCGGCGCATACCAGTAGCTGCGGCCGCCGACGACGAGCGCCGTCGCGTCGCCCATCGCCGCGAGATCGGCGCCGACGTTCACGACGTTGACGATCACGACCATCGCGATCAGCGTCTTCGCGACGCGCTCGGAATAGTGCTGACGGATGCCGGCCACGAGCCCTTCGCGATTACGGCGCCCGATGAACGCCGACGCGAGCTGCACGGCGACCATCATCGGCAGCGTGACGACGATCATCCACAGCATGTTGAAACCGAACTGGCTGCCGGCCTGCGCGTAGACGGCGACGTTGCTCGGATCGGCATCCGACGCGCCCGCGAGGAGGCCGGGGCCGAGCCGCCGATACCACGGTTTCGCGGCGGCCGGCGGCGCCTCGGCCGCCGGCTGCGCGTCTTCGTCGAGTCCGCTCATCCGGCATCCCCGTGCGTCGGGCGCCCGCCGCCGTGGCGCCGCTCGCGGGCGAGGCGCGACGCGGTGCGCAACGCGTCGACCAGCGTGCGGTATGCATGCTCGCGGGAATCGGCGCCGCGCGTGCGCAGCACGTACGAAGGGTGATAGGTCGCGACGACGAGCCGGCCGTCCTCGGTGCGCACCGGAGCGCGCGTGCGCTCCAGCGTCGCGTCGTTGTCCTGCAGCACCGCGCGCAGCGCCGTCGCGCCGAGCGCGACCACCACGCGCGGCTGGACGGCTTGCAGTTCGCGCTCGAGCCAGTAGTGGCACGCCGCCACTTCACGCTGCGCGGGTGTCTTGTGCAGCCGGCGCTTGCCGCGCGGCTCCCATTTGAAGTGCTTGACCGCGTTCGTCAGGTAGACATGCGCGCGTTCGATCCCGGCTTCGTCGAGCGCGCGGTCGAGCATGCGGCCGGCCGCGCCGACGAACGGCAGGCCGGCGCGGTCCTCCTGGTCGCCCGGCTGCTCGCCGACCAGCATGATCGGCGCGTCGACGGGCCCGGCGCCCGGCACCGGCTGCGTCGCGTGTTCCCACAGCGCGCAGCGGCGGCACGCGTCGAGCGTGGCCGGGGCATCGTCGTCGGGCGGCTGCCGCGTCGGCGCCTGGCGGTCGGGCGTTTTGCGCGTCATGCGGCATCTCCGGCGCAGGCCGGACGGGCGGCACGCTGCCGTCGCGCGGAACATGCCGGCGCTCGTGCTGTCGCACGCGCATTGGGAAGCACACCGGACGATCGAAGCCGCATCGTGCGCATGAAAGACTCCTGTGTCGACGATGCGAGCAAGGCAGCAACCGGCATGCCGCATGCAGTCGGCATGGGCGCGCGCCTTGCGTGGCAGGCCGGTCCAACGACAGGAGAAGCACGATGCAACTCGACCCCGGCGACGATCCGGCCGCCGACGACGTGCTGCTGTGGCGCGCGCCCGACAGCGTGCCGCGCCGTCCGCGCCGCGTGCTGGTCGTCGACGACTATCGCGATGCGGCGGATGCGCTGCGCCTGCTGCTCGAGGCGCGCGGCTTCGAGTGCCAGGTCGCCGACGACCCGTTCGCCGTGTGCGACGTCGCGCGCGACTGGCAGCCGTTCGCGGTCGTGCTCGACATTGCGATGCCGGGCCTCGACGGGCTGCAGCTCGCGGCGCGGCTGCGGCGCGATCCGCAAACGTCGGACATGCTGCTCATCGCATGCAGCGGGCTTGCGTCGCGGCGCGATTGCGAACGGGCGAAGGAAGCCGGCTTCGACGCGCACTGCGCGAAGCCGCTGACGCCGCACCGGCTGCTGGGCTACCTCGAATCGGCGAGCGGCGGCGCCATGAAGCCGGACGGGGACGTTACACGACCCTTGTAAAAAGGCTGACGGCGCGCGGGGCGCGGCCGCTCACGCGCCGGTGCGCGGCGCGGCGCGCGCGCTCGAGCGGCCGGCCGCGGCGGCCAGCGCGCCGGCCAGCAGGAGCAGCGCGGCGCTCAGTGCGAAGGTTGCCCGGTAGCCGT